>JAUWIQ010000377.1 GCA_030605285.1 Planctomycetota bacterium | reverse complement strand
GTATCTACGTCGGTTACTTTCTGCACCGTTTCAACCTGCTGCGTTCACGGGTTATTTAGAATCACTGCATGGATGGATTATTGGGTCCGCAGCAGCGTATTGTGAGAATGTGCGTTTGTACCATATCAGCGGGCATCGATCTTGGTGAATATCCCCGAGTGGGCTCGAACCACTAACCTTCGGCTTCGGAGGCCGACGCTCTATCCAATTGAGCTACGGGGACACGATTTTTTTGGTTTCGCAGTCCGCGTGAGGGCCACAGTGACCGCAACGCTGTGCAGCGGTTTTCAGTATTACGGTCCCCGTCCCTCCTTACCAGCAGCAACCTGCGGCATAGCACTCCCACCACGGTGGTTCTGGATGCCGTGGTGATGGCTACCGTGGAGCTTTCCGTGCCACCAGAATATAGCGTAAAAAACCCTTAGATTTAGCGTTTTTTGTAATCTTTCCCCGACAGCGAAACCCCAGCCGCCCTCCGGTGTTTTATGCTGAGAGAGTCCGTCGGCTCTCAGCTTGACCTGCAGAAGCAGAGCGAACAGGATAAAACCCCAGAAAAACCGTCGGTCACCCCTTTTAGGGCCAAGCTGCTATGAGCCGCGAAACGATCTATGCCTCGAGTGTCGAATACTTTCTCGCGCCGATCGGCGAGCTGCTTGAAGATGAAAGCATCACGGAAATCATGGTCAATGGGTTTGACCAGATTTATATCGAACGGAGAGGAAAAATCGAACGGACCGATGCCCGCTTCGAAAGTGACGACGCGCTGATTTCGGCGATTCACAACATCGCGCAGTGGGTAGGCCGCGAAATCGACCCCGAACGACCGATTCTTGATGCCCGTCTGCCAAACGGCTCACGGGTCAATGCGATTGTCCCCCCAAGCGCCCGCACTGGAACCTATCTGACGATTCGTAAGTTTTCGAAAAAAGCGTATACGATGACCGATCTTGTGAACTTCGGCAGCCTTTCACCGGAGGTCTGTGAGTTTCTCGACATCTGCGTCCGGCTCAAAAAAAATATCCTCATCTCCGGTGGAACCGGAACCGGTAAAACGACTTTCCTCGGTGCTGTTTGCGAGAGCGTGCCCGAGGATGAACGGATCGTGGTGATCGAAGACACCTCCGAGCTCCGGTTACCACAGGAACACTGCCTTTACTTAGAAGCCCAGCAGGGTGACCGCCAGGGGAGAGGAAAACTCAGCGTACGGCAGCTCTTTATCAACTCATTGCGGATGCGCCCCGACCGGATCATCGTCGGTGAAGTCCGCTCCGGGGAAGCGCTTGATTTGGTGCAGTCGATGATCAGCGGTCATGCCGGTAGCCTCTCCACGGTGCATGCCAACACGGCCCGTGATGCTTTGATTCGGATGGAAACCCTTTCGCTGATGAGCGACATCGAGATTCCCGTATATGTGGCCAGAGCACAGGTTGCCTCGGCCATCGATCTGGTGGTGCAGATCACGCGATTCTCTGAAGATGGCTCGCGCAAAGTGACCCGGGTGAGTGAAGCCTTCGGCTTGTATGACCAGAATCGTTACCAACTGCAAGATCTGTACGCGAGTCGCATGCAAGGCAAAAAAGAAGATGGGATGCTCGATGTCTCTTTAGAAAGAACCGAGCACAAACCAACCTTTGCGAAAGAACCACTTGAGGCGGGGATGCAGGCGCGGATTACGCACACTGCGAGCCTCTGGGGAGAATGACGATGCTGCCACACCTCCAAAAGCGATCACTCCGCAACGTTCGGTCCCGCGCCGGGCAACAGTGCCTTTTTAACAGGCGGGGTGCCGCGACACTCGACTTTGCCTTGGTGCTGGGAGTCCTGCTGCCGATTGCAGCGGTGGTGATCGGGATGGGAAGTCGGATCATGCAACTCGTCTACGAAATGCTTGCCGTCTTCCTGGCATGGCCTTTCATGTAAAACGAATCACAGAGAACTCTAAATAAAAATATTTACTCTTTCTTCAGAAAGGAATACGACGATGTATCAACCTGCCAGAGCCTCATTGGGCGAACTATTTAAAAGAGTCCATCAGGATGAGCGCGGCGCGGTATCGATCGAGACCATCCTGGTGGTCGCCGCGATCGCAGTTCCCGTCCTGATTTTTGTTCTCAAAGTAGGCTGGCCTATGATTCGCGATAAGATTTTCCATAAAGGCATGGAAGACTTGATGGGCGGCATTGAGGACGTGCAAGGTTCGGGCACAAGCAGTGGAAATTAATTAGGAGGGTAGGGCATTTCCATGCTGACTACCACACTCATGTTGCTGCTCCTGGTGGTCGCGGTCTGGACCGATCTGGGCAGCCACAAGATTTACAATGGGAACACCTACATCGGCATTGCCTTGGCGCTGCTGATCGCAACGGTCAACAGTTACTGGGGGGGAGGTGAGCAGATGCAGCAACTGCTGGGACCGGTGGAACTGGGCGACGCAGCGGTGGGATTGTTTGTCTGTGGAGCTGTGATGCTCGTCTGTTATGTGTTCTTCAGTATTGGCGGTGGCGATGTCAAGTTGATTGCCATGCTCGGTGCCTTTCTAGGACTCCAAAAGGGTATTGAAGCGATGCTTTGGACCTTTATCCTGGGCGGAGCACTGGGCCTCATCACGATTTTGTGGACCGTTGATTTCCGGACACTTGTGCGAAGGTTTTTTCAAAGGGTTCGGTCTATCGTGCTGCTACAGACAATCGAGCGTGAGGAGGGAGACGATGCCGTTGGTGCCAAACCACTTTATCTTGCACCGAGTGCACTTGGAGCAGCGGTGATCGTACACTTCAATCTTCTTGACCGCTTAGGATGGATTTGAACATGGTGTTCGAAAAAGTAGTATTTTACTGGCTCATCTGTCTGGCAATTATCGCGGTTCTTGTAGGTTTACTGCGGTTATTGATCACGTTGAGCGGCGCCCGTCGTCGCTCTCGAGGTTTCGCAGGATTGCATCGCGACCAGCAGGGCAGTGTGCAGAGCCTCAGCTTTGTAATGACGCTGCCTTTTTTCATCATGATCATGATGGGAATCGTTCAGATTGGACAGATCATGCTCGCGAAGGTGGTCGTGGAATACGCAGCCCTCGCCTCCACACGGGCGGCGGCCGTCTGGGTCTCCCAGTACACACATGCCGAGAACGTCGAGGAAGAACAGCGAAATTGCATTGGCAACAACCCGCTCCAGCGATCCGCTTCGACCTATACGGTCCCCACTGAAAACAGCAACTCTAGCAAAATCAACCGGATTTCTATGGCGG
>JAUWIQ010000116.1 GCA_030605285.1 Planctomycetota bacterium | reverse complement strand
GGGATTTGGCAAAAGAAATGGGGCGACTTGATATCGGGCAGTCGGTCGCCGTAAAGGGGAAGGCAGTGCTAGCAATCGAAGCAATTGAGGGGACCGACCAATGCATTTTCCGGGCAGGAGCCCTCTGCCCGAGTGGCGAATTTACGGTAGTCAAAGTCGCCAAGCCCAATCAGGATATGCGTTTTGACGTGCCCACGATTGGCCTGGGCACCGTTCAGTCCCTGGTAGAGTCCGGAGGCCGTGTCCTGGCCGTCGAAGCTGAAAAAACGATCATTGTGAATTCCTCGGAATTAATCGAGTTTGCGAATCGGCACAAATTGGTTATTGTGTCGCTTGATCAGCCCGTAGCGATCCATGCTGCGGCTTGATATTTGGCGTCCAGTTTTTTTCCCGGAGACCGTGCGTGTCGGCAAGGGGGAGGTTGAAGAAGAGCGCAGCGACAACGTCTTTCCCGCAACATTGAGTTGTCGTTGTGTCCCACACTCTTGCACCACAGAAAGGTCGCTCGGTATCTTTCAATCCGAGCGGCTGTTTTCAACACACCTCGGTCTCCGGGTTTTTTTGCTCTCTGGGCGATCCGGCTATCAATCTCCGGATTCCTCTGCTGCTTACCCATTTTCTGGCGGGTCAAACAGCTGATCTAGGCCGAGCCAAAGACTTCTTGCATAGCGAAAAAACCAGCAGGGGAAGACAAGACAAAACACCAGAGCGACCCACACTATCACATGACCCGGAAGATCAAACCCGAATACCAAAAGGGGATAACCAATCGTAATCAGCACGGAAGTGACTCCGTAATTAATGTAAATTGAACCGAGAAAATAGCCGGCCTCCCGTTCGTACTTGAGTCCACAGGAACTACAATGCGAAAACATTCGATAACGTGTACGAAAAATTCGTCCTTGACCACATAGAGGACAGTGCAGTCGCAATGTGCGCGCAAGGATTCTCCAGAATCGCACCGAATTAGCTTTTCTTGGGCTCCTGTTCATGGAGCTATCGCACAGAGTGCGTTACGGTAGATATCTGCGTACGCTAGCCCAACATTGGGGCACGGTATTACAATAGTCGGTACCATCTTGCCTCCGACTTGCGAACCTCCAGAAAACGGACAACTGGAAAAATCATGCGAAACAAAGTCTACGGTGTTGCGATTCTGGTTGCCACTGCCTGCATCAATCTGGTGCTGGAAACCACCCCACGTGCCGAGGAATCGCAAAAAACTGCGGGCAACGGAACTGCGACCCAAGAAGACCCTGGTCTCCAACCACCACCGTTGACTCAATACATGGGCCGTAAAATCGCGGTCACCATGCATTATGCAGGTGCACCTTGGCTCGTGCGGGAGTCGCGGGAGCGCGAAGAGGAATGCAACACGCTACTGAAAGTACTGAAATTGAAGCCGGGACAAATCATCTGCGATCTCGGCTGCGGGAATGGGTTTTACGCCCTGAAAATGGCGCCGCAGGTGGCACCCGAGGGAAAAGTTCTCGGTGTCGATATCCAGCCTGAAATGCTGAGGATGCTGCGGGAGCGCGCCAAGGTGGCAAAAGTCCATAATATTGAACCGGTACTGGGGACATTAACCGACCCCAAACTACCCGCAGGCACGGTGGATCTTGTACTCTGTGTCGATACCTACCATGAATTTTCACATCCAGTCCAGATGCTGCTCGCGATCCGCAAATCGCTCGCGCCCGACGGCCATCTCGTCCTGGCTGAATTTCGTGCTGAGGATCCCAACGTTCCGATCAAGCCCCTACATAAGATGAGTAAGAAACAGGTGCTTAAGGAGCTTACCGCAAACGGATTCAAGTTAGCCGAGCAGTATGATGGGCTTCCCTGGCAACATGTGATGTTCTTTGCCCGAGATGAGGCCTGGCAGCCACTGCAAAAAAAATAATCGTCGCATCACGTTGCAGTGGAATTCGCTCGTCGTGCGGTTGTCAACTGTTGTCGTTCGATTCTATCATAGGTCGCAGAGGGTTTACACGCATGTTGCGGTCCGTGGACCCAGCCAGACCTTCGCTGCCAAAACCGACCCACACCCACAGATTGCATTATGCTTTTAAATTTCTGTCTGCTCGTGGGCGGCTGTATCCTGCTTTATTTGGGTGCTACCTGGTTAGTTCGGGGTGCCTCGGAAATCGCGCTTGTTCTGAAAATCCCCAAGGCAATTGTCGGTCTTTCCTTCGTTGCACTGGGAACGAGTGCTCCGGAGCTAATCGTCAATTTCCATGCTGCCTACCGGGGCGAGACCGGATTTGCTCTAACCAACATCTCGGGAAGCAATCTCACGAATCTCCTGGTCGGGTTTGGTCTTTGCGGTGTCATCTCGGGCCTGCTAATCCACTGGCGAACCTTTCGCTATGACCTTTCGGCATTGGTACTCTCAGCCGCTCTTCCCGTGTTGATCATGCTGCTGTACGGCGGATCGCCACAACTTCCCCTCTGGTCGGTCCTGCCCCTCGGCGCGGGACTCATCGCCTATCTCTGGACACTCAAACGTCGATCCAAAGATCTCGAAGCTGCGGAAGCGGATACCAAGCCGCATCGTCACCCGAGTATCAGCTTCGCTGTTTTTTTCCTGGGCGCGTTCACGCTGTACGGCGGAGGGCGGTTGGTCCTCGATGCGGCCATTCGGATTGCAGCAGAGTTCGAGATCGCCACCTCTCTCGTGGGACTCACGATTGTCGCAGCGGGCACGTCGATACCCGATGCCATTGCCAGCAGCGTTGCCGCCGGTCGTGTCGAACATGATCTTGCCGTAGGGAATCTGCTGGGCAGCAATATCGCCAATGTATTGATGGTCATCACGGGCACCTTGTTGGCAAGTTGGGTGGGCAATAATACAACAATGATCGATGGGAAAAATCCTTTAATCGTGCTCGATTATATCTTCGTTGCAGTTATATCTCTCACCTTTTTTGCGATTGCCGTTCGCTGGGGACGCATCACACGCCGCGGCGGCACGCTCATGATTGCCACCTATCTTTGCTACATGGGGCCGCGCATTTATTTTGAGTTCCAGTAGGCTGCAACTATGTTATGGAAGTCAGACACCTAGAGCCTATTTGCCATGATTCATGATCTTGTTACAGGCGGCGCAGGATTTATTGGGAGCCATCTGGTGGAAGCGCTGCTCGAGCGGGGCCACCGAGTCACCGTGATCGACAATGAATCCACAGGTAGCTACGAGAATCTCCATCGCGTTTCAGGCCATCCTCATTTGCTCACGGTGAAGGGGTCTGTTTCGGAACAGATGATGCTCCGTGAGGTGATGGCTGACTGCCAAACGATCTACCATCTGGCGGCAGCGGTCGGCGTGGAACTGATTGCCAGTGCGCCGATTGAGACAATCGAAACAAATATCTATCCGACGCAGTTGGTACTCTCGGAAATGTACCGGCGGTACCAAGCAGGGGATACGGTTAAATTGTTTCTTGCCAGTAGCAGCGAAGTCTATGGAAAGAATTCCAAAGCCTGCTGGGCTGAAGAGGATGATCTCGTCTTCGGCCCCACGACAAGGGCACGGTGGTCCTATGGGGTCAGCAAGGCCATCGATGAATTTCTCGCCCTCGCCTACACGCGACAGTTTCAGTTGCCAACGGTCATTGGCCGCTTTTTTAACGTCGTCGGACCCCGCCAGATTGGCGATTACGGCATGGTGCTGCCTCGTTTCATCGAGGCGGCCCTCGCAGGCGGCCCTCTGGTGGTCCACGACGATGGCAAACAGACGCGATGTTTTGCCCACGTCCGCGACATTGTGGAGTCGGTCATCCAACTAATGGAGTTACCAACCACCACGGGCCAGGTCTTCAATATCGGCAGTGACCAACCCGTGACGATAAGGCATCTAGCGGAAAGGGTTGTCGCGGCGGTCGATCCCACACTAAAGATCGTGACACAAAGCTACGCCGATGCCTATTCCAGCGACTTTGAGGATGTTCGCTTCCGTGTCCCCGACCTGACACGACTGCGGCAAACGCTCGGCGAAATACCGGCAAGTAACTTGGATGCAATCATCGCGGAGTTGGTGGCAACTCGGCAAAACACAAACCCCTGAACGGCACGGCAGCGACCGTCAGCGGAACTATGAAACCACATCCCATTGTCCTCCGCGAACCCTGGACCCGGACTAGGACCGATACGGGCATCCTGCACAAACGTCAATTTCATGCGCCAACCGGGATCGATGCCGGCGAGACCGTCTGGATCGTAATCGAAAAGCAAGCCTACCCTGCTCAGCTCCACTGCAATGGGAAGGCCTGTGGAGATTTTTTGGGGTCTGGAGAATTTAATATTACTGCTTTGCTTGTCCCTTATAATGAATTGAAAATATTCGTTTTGAACACCGATTCGGAGGAGACGGAAAATCGACTCGGAGAGGTCCGCCTGGAAATTCGTCCCGCTCAGAGAGGGTGATAAGCGTCGCGATTGGGGCAGTGCGGACGATCGTTGCACCCTGCCCGGGGCCTGTTGGAAAAATAAAAGGATGTTTTTTATGCTTGCGAAGCGGTCTATTTTACTTTTATTCTGCCTCTTTTTGCTCGTCGGTATGCGGCCCTTGTCCTTGGCGACTGGGAGGGAAGATGCACAACCGGAAAATCGACTCAGCGGAGCAGAACTTCGGGAAGGCTGGATCTTACTTTTTGACGGCGAGAGCCTCTTCGGCTGGAAGCCGACCAGCCACGTCGATTGGCAAGTCCACGCCGGGGTAATCCGAGCGACCGAGGGCGATGCGGGCCTGCTGCATACCACCAGCCAATTTTCCGACTACGAATTGCGCTGTGATTTCCGGGCCTCCCCAGGGACCAATAGCGGCATCTTCTTGCGTACCAGTCCCAAGCCGACGAGTCCGACCCGGGGTTGTTATGAACTCAATATCGCTTCACCCCAGGAAAGCAAGTTTCCTAGCGGGAGTTTCGTAGGGCGTAAGCGCGGCGAGTTCTCCGTGAGCGATACCGACTGGCATACCTACCACATCACCGCAGCGGGGGGGAAATTTCGCGTCCTACTCGACGGGGAAAAAGTACTCTCCTGGGAGGACGATCGACCTCTGGGACGAGGCTACATCGGCTTGCAAAAGAATCAAGGATCGATTGAATTTCGCAATATCAAACTGCGACCCCTGGGAATGCAGTCACTCCTGACCGGCAATAATCTCGATCGCTGGACGATCTTTCCGGACAAAGCAAGCACCTTCCGTGTCACATCCCGTGGAGAAATCCGTATCCAAGATGGTCCGGGACAACTGGAATCGAAAGGCCAGTATGGCGATTTTGTATTCCAGAGCGAGATTTTTGTCGCCGGTGAGGAACTCAACTCGGGCATCTTCTTCCGTTGTCTGCCGGGAGAGTTTTCTAACGGCTATGAAAGCCAGATTCATAATGGATTCGAAGAAGGTGACCGAAACCGACCAAGCAACGGTGGCACGGGGGGTATTTTTCGCCGTCAGGTGGCCCGTCGCGTGGTGGCGCACGACCGGCAATGGTTCAGCAAAACAATCGTCTGCGAGGGGTCCCACATCGCGGTTTGGGTCAATGGATATCAGGTAACCGATTGGACTGATCGTCGCAAACCGGATCCCAACCCAAGGCGAGGGCTGCGGCGGGAAAAAGGGACCATTATTCTGCAAGGCCACGACCCCACCACGGATCTATTGTTTCGCAACATGCGGGCGGTTGAAATGGCGCCGCGTCGATAAGTGCCACACCCCGACAGGCTACCAGACCCTCGAGTTGCCGCTGCCGGCGGTTGCCAAAGACTTCGACCCCAAGCCAAGATACCGATCCCGCCTGGGCACAAAAAACAGGGGCTGCGCGGAAACCCCTGCCCGCAGAATAAAAACTCTCAAGCGACTGTGGCAAATTATCGATGCCCCAGCGAGCAATTTCCCACATGCCAAAATTTCCCCGGACGGTTACAATAGGAGAGTTACCTAGGCTCTCAGCGGCCCGACCGACCTACTATATTTGGATAGCCTGAAGCAGAGCGTCGTCTCCTTCCTCACGCTCCAAGCTACATCGACGGAGAATCAAGCGGTGAATTGTTGTGCAAAAGTTATGATCTCTCTTGTTGCGTTTCTGGGCCTGTTCCTGACCGGCCCAGTGGGCGAAAAAAAACTGGTGGGCTCGGAAGAGGCGACCGATTTTACTCCACCGCCGATTGAGATTCCCGAGGACTTTACCCTCGAACTGGTGGCCGGACCGCCACTGGTGAAGCACCCGATGTTGGCCGTGTTTGATGATCGCGGTCGACTGTTTGTGGCCGAGACCGATGGGGTCAATCTCCACAAAGAGGATCTGCTCAAATCACGCGGTCGCTTTATCCGCATGCTGGAAGATACGGATGAGGACGGAACGTTCGATAAAAGTACAATCTTCGCCGACAACATGGTGATGCCGGAGGGTGCCCTTTGGCATGACGGGGCCCTGTATGTGATTTCAGCGCCCTACTTATGGCGACTGGAAGATACCGACGATGATGGAGTGGCGGACAAGCGGGAAAAGCTGGTCGGTAAATTCGACTTCAATGGCAATCCGAATTTGACGGGCCCTTACCTGGGACCCTGCGGGCGAATCTATTTCACGGGGGGTGCCTTTGGTTACG
>JAUWIQ010000239.1 GCA_030605285.1 Planctomycetota bacterium | reverse complement strand
CTGAAATCGGGTCCCATCCCCCTCTGTTTCGAAATCTGTATCCCAGAGTTCGACAACGAGCGTGCCGGTTCCACCACTGAAACTCACGTTGAACAGGTCCATCCTGCCCTCGGCTCCAAGCAGTGGCTGGGACATGCCCAAGGTGACCGACATCGCAAAACCCCCGACCGATCCACTAAAACCAACTGCCCCCTGTTCCGCATAGAGGTCACTCGTGTTGGCGGTGGTGTTGGGCGCCATGACCTGATCGATCACAAAGACATCCACATCCTGCGTAGCGAGATTATCAACGCGCAGCATAAAGTCCGCATGGCAGGGCATCGCGACACCAAGGAGTGCCCAGAATATGGGAACTACGGTGAAAAATAAGACGCGATGCGTTCTTGTCGTTGCGGACATGGCCCTCAACCTTTCGTAAGAAAAATAAATCGCAGTAGTTGCACTACTGCCAGTCCATTAGCAATTCCCAAAAATTGTACTCTGCCTCTGCTTTTCTCAAACCGCGTCTGCCTCGATACACCTTCAAATCGAGGCAATCGTTACCGACCCTATACTTTCAATTCCAATGCGCACGCAGCGCGAACTTCCGACGACACATCGCCATCAAAGAGCCAATTAGCACTGCAGGGTCATTTAGAACCCCCTCAAAAAAACTAGATTGCGTCATTCCGAATTAACCCGATTCTTGTCTGGCTGTCTACCAATTTCACGAAAAAACATCTATTTTTTTGATCTTTCCCGCTCTGCCATCTGGGATACCCTGGACCACGCGCCAAGCATCGGCGGTCCTCGATGTTTGTTGGGGACCGCCGAGGGGCACCGATGTTGCAAACAGGCGGGACGCGCCTCAAGTGACTACCGAATAGGGGCTTCGATGGTCTGAGTAGAGAAGATTCGGGAGCCCCGGCATACCGTCTCTGCCGGCCCGCCGGGGCGGATGCACCGCCTGGCAGGCAAACCCTGACACCGCCGAGCGCTACGGCATACAATCGGGAAACTTTTAAGGCCAACCCCCCGGAAAGACAAAAAGGGCCGGGGAACGGCTTCTCTGGAGTCCCTGCGGAAGCGATCCCCAGATGCCAACGGCTGCCAAAATACCGGACGTTCCCTACCTGCCGAACGACCCCCAAGCGTACCGACCGGCCATCGGACTGATCGGCTGCGGCGCGATCAGCAAAGAACACCTCGCCGCCTACCGCAGTGCTGGTTACCGGGTGGAGGCGTTATGCGATCTCGATCTTGCCGCGGCGACCGCCCGTCGAGATGCATTTTATCCTCAGGCGACCCTCTATCGTGACGCGAATGAATTGCTCCATCGCAAAGAGATCGAAGTGGTCGACATCGCAACCCATCCGCTCATCCGCAGCGAACTGATCGAACAATCACTCCTGGCCGGCAAACATGTGCTGAGTCAAAAACCGTTTGTACTCGACCTGGAGTTAGGCAGGCGGCTGGTCGATTTGGCCGCAGCGCAACAAGTCCAACTGGCGGTGAATCAAAACGGCCGTTGGGCACCCCATTTCCATTACCTGCGGAGCGCCGTTCAATTGGGACTCATCGGCGAGGTTCAAAGTGTGCAGATGGCCGTGCACTGGGATCACAATTGGATCGCGGGTACCGAATTTGAACAGGTGAGGCACGTGATCCTCTACGATTTTGCGATCCACTGGTTTGACCTCTTGTGCTGTTTCTTTGCCGACCGGCAGGCCAGACAGGTTTTTGCTTCCTTCAGCCGCAGTGGACACCAGCGTGCAAAACCCGCGCTCCTAGGTCAGGCCATGGTGGAATACGATTGCGCCCAGGCCTCCCTGTTTTTTAATGGCGATACCCGATACGGACCGCTCGATACGACCGTGATTGTCGGTAGCGAGGGGACCCTCAGGAGTTGGGGTCCCAACCTCAACCGGCAACAGGTGACACTCTCCCGAGGGCAGACTGTGATTGAACCCAAGCTGGAGGGCAGTTGGTTTCCGGGTGGATTTCACGGCACGATGGGAGAACTTTTGTGTGCCATCGAAGAAAACCGGGAACCGCAAAACTCGGCCAAAAACAATCTCCACAGCCTCGCCCTCTGTTTCGCCGCAGTCGCCAGTGCCGAATCGGGGCAAGCTGTGCAACCGGGATCGGTGATGCAATTGCCCGACTGCGGTTTGGAGACTCTCTAAGAGTCTTCTGAATCGACGAGGAGCAAAAACCGTCCCGGTGTGGCACAAACCCTCCCCCGGCTTATGGGGGCGTCCTTGCCAAGGCCCGCCTGCCTGCGATAGGCTACCTGTGTCGAGTAGCGGACTGGGGGAACATTTTTTAAGGCAACGATCCGCGACTGGATCAACAAACTGTTTTTCCAGACTGACGCCTCTCAATTCGACAAAAACAGCGGATGTGATCATGGCGAAGAAATCCGAGGCTGCCGCAGGAACACCCGAGGGGAAGGGGGCTCCTGGAAAGCGGATCCTGTTGGTGGATGATGATCCAGAAATTGTGGAATCTCTGCGTTATGCCCTGGAGGCAAAAAAATACGAAGTTCTTATCGCCCGGGATGGCAATCAGGGCCTGGCAATGGCCGAACGCGAGGACCCCGATCTTTTGATCCTCGACATGATGATGCCCAAGCGAAGTGGTTTTCTCGTGCTCGAGAAACTGCGGCGGACACGGCCCATGCCTCTGCGCGTGATCATGATCACGGCCAACGAAGGGAGTCGCCACAAAGCGTATGCGGAAATGCTTGGTGTCGATGACTACATCCGCAAACCGTTTGCAATGGATCGCCTTGTAGACAGCGTCGATCGTCTCCTCGGCTGAGCCGCAATCGAGTTGTCGGTTTGTACCCCCGTAGGCCCCGATTCGGCCGAATGACATATCAAATTCCATAACCTCATGAGCGAGCGATGAACGAAAAACGGCGACCCCCAAGCGGCGAGGCAGCGGAGATCTCTCTCGTACCGAACGAAGGCTGGCACTGCAGTCATTTCTTTTATCGTTTTGAGCGGGCACGACTGAGCGGGTTCTCCGCGGCGGAGATCCAGCAAGGGGCAGCCGAAATGATTGCGGCCCTGGAGCCCGACGGGGAGACCGCGCCGCAGCGACTGCAAACATCCATCGTCAGTGGCCATAAAGCCGATTTTTCTTGTATGGTAATGGATCCCGATCCACTCAAGGTCAACGCCGTCCATCAACTCCTGCTCTCTTCCCCGTTGGGAACCTGTCTGGTACCTACGTATTCGTACGTCTCGATAACCGAACTTTCGGAATATGTACCGACCGTCAAGCAGTATGGTCAGCGACTCGTCGTCGAGGGCGAAGAGGAGGGGAGCCCGGCCTACAACGCAAAAATAAAGGCCTACGAGCAGCGCGAGGTGAAGATGCGCAAACAGAGGCTGACCCCTGATTTTCCACCCTGGCCAGCCACCTGCTTCTATCCGATGAACAAAAGTCGCCGGCCGGGGGCAAACTGGTTCATGTTGAGCGCCAGTGCGCGAAATGCATTAATGCACGAGCATGGCCGAACGGGAATGCAGTTTGGCGGCAAAGTAACCCAGCTGATCACCGTGAGCCTGGGGCTCGACGACTGGGAGTGGGGTGTGACGCTCTGGGCGCGGAATCCCGAATTTCTCAAAGACATCGTCTATCGGATGCGGTTTGATGAGGCGAGCGCCAAGTATGCGGAATTTGGTCCCTTCTATATCAGCTACATCTGTTCTGCGCAGGAGATGCTCGCCCACTGTCAGATCGGTTGATCGGTAGATCCGCTGAGAGGGCGTTCCACGAAACCAGACCAACCCGAAGGATTTCTCATGCGAACGCTTTCTGTGGCATTCCTTACTGCCCTCTTGCTTTGGCTCCCCGCCTGCCCGGCCCGCGGAGAGTTACCACCCGGAAGTTATGTGAAACTTCGCAAACAAGCACCGCTCGTACTCACGGTGCGGGTGACGAAGACAGCGGAGGACAAAGATCAGGCAAAGGATGCGGCGCTGCGAAAAGTCGTCTGCACCGCCGAGATTGACCGGATAGAAAAAGCTCCCCAGGAGACCAGCCTCAAGCCGGGTGGCACAGTCGAGTTCGACGCCTACTACCTGAGCGAAGCCGCGGCCAAGCAAGGTTTTTCCGGACCGCGGTGGCCGCTCGGCCCGCACAAACTGGGGCTCAAAGCGGGCTGGCGAGGCCGCGTCTATCTGCAGAGGGAAGAGGGCCAAAACATGCTGCAACCGGCCGCCTACGGCGAGAGTTTTCAGCCGCTGCCGGCCAAGGTCGACCCGGCGGCCCAATCGTCCCACGCCCCCTTCCTGCTCGGCGCGGCGGAGCGTGATGTGACCCCGCCGGTCGGTTTCGACAT
>JAUWIQ010000417.1 GCA_030605285.1 Planctomycetota bacterium | reverse complement strand
ATTTCCAGTATTTTTATCGCTCGGCCACTTTTGCAGCGGGCAAGTGCAGCCACAACCGCCTCTTCGACCAAGGCGTTTAAAGTGCGGGCGAAGGGTGAATCCTGATACAATCTCTCGACCAATTCTGAAGATCCGTCGGGGAAAAGCAATTGCAATGGGTCGACCTGTCCGTTTAAGACCCCCGCCAATTGGCTGCCACAACGACCAAGCAATTCCAGCTCCGCACTGCACTCTGTGAAACGATCCACCAAAAGCGCTCGCATTTGCTCGGGATCCGCTACGGGAGGCACCTCGGCCGCTACGATGCACTGACCATCATCAACCTGCACCATGCCGTCTTCGGCGAGAATTTCCAAAAGCCGCCCGAACAATCGTCGGTGGGGGTCAATGACACCTAAACTCTGGGCAAGACTATCTGCGGTGTATGCTTCTCCTCCTTGTGGCATCCACCCCAGACCGTTCAGTGCACTCCGCGCATACGCCGTACTCAAGCGATCGAGTTCGCGATCAAAGTCCTGGTATCGGGGTAAGGCAAGCTGCTCAGAAAGTCTTGCTTCTGCCATCGCCGCTTCGGTACCAATGGCATTGGGCTCACCAAGATCGGCATGCGCTAGAGGAGGCAAATGCTGATCGAGTCGGGAACGTGGTTGCCATTGGAGTTCATAAAGCCCGTCGCGCAGATCCACTGCTTTTCGCGAAGGCTGAACTTTATCTGCAGTCGCGGCAGATGGCTGCGGATCACCTTCATCCACGGTATGCGTATCAATCCAAAATCGTTTCCGTTGGAAGGGATAATGGGGAATCGCCACCTTACGTCGCACATAATCCCGATCAAAACCTTCCCAATCGATTGCCACGCCACGCACGTAAAGATCGGCAAGGCTCTGCAGCATCTGGGACCAGTTACCCCGATTTTCTCGAAGGCTCGGAACCCAGACATACCCGTCACCGCTCATGCACCGCCGGCCCGAGGCTGTCAGGATAGGATTGGGGCCGATTTCGAGAAACTTATTGACGTGCTGTTTTTCGAGCTGACGAACTCCGTCTGCAAACCGGACAGTTTCTCGGATATGTGTTCGCCAGTATTCGGGTGTGGCAATCTCGGTAGAAACGACTCGACCATAGACATTGGAGACGATGGGAATTGTCGGATCCGCAAAACGAACTTCTCGGCAAATTTTCTCAAAGTCATCGAGCATCGGCTCCATCAGTTCAGAATGGAATGCATGAGAGACGACTAACCTCTTGGCGCGAACCTCATCTGCCTGGAGTGCGGTGGTCACAATATCAATCGCTTCATCTGATCCGGAAATTACCGTCTGATTGGGATCATTCACCGCCGCAATCGAGACATCACTCCGTCCACTACTGGCAATCGCATGTGCGACCCGCGCCTCGCTCGTCATGAGTGCAACCATCTGGCCTGTACTTGGCAACTGCTGCATCAACCGACCGCGGGCCGCAATCAGCTTGAGGCCATCTTCCAGGCTAAAAACTCCAGCTGCGTAGGCCGCCACGTATTCACCAACGCTGTGGCCGACGACAAGCTGCGGATGGACACCCCAACTTTTCCAAAGTTCATGAAGAGCATATTCAATGGCGAACAGCGCGGGCTGTGTGTAAGCAGTCTCATCGAGCGGTGATACTTGTCCATCGGCGGGATAAAGAACATCGAGCAGCGGAATTTCAAGCTTATCGATTAATATTTCATGACAACGTTCCATCGCTTGGCGGAAGGTCGGTTGCGTCTGATAGAGTTCGTGGCCCATTCCCACATACTGCGAACCCTGCCCAGTGAACAGGAAAGCAAGCTTTCCAGGTAACTGGTTTTCTACTTTCCGGCGCTCCAGACCTGCAGCACGTTTTCCCTCGGCAGCGGCAAGCAGTAGCTTCTGGGCATGCTCCGTATTTTGAGCGCAAACCGCCAAGCGATGTGAAAAATGTGCGCGCCCCGTGGCTGCCGTATAGCAAACATCGGAAAAATGTTTTTCGTGCTCCAATTGATCGTGGTACCGCTCTGCAAGTTCTGTCAACGCTTGAGGATTTTTTGCCGACAAAACCAACACGTGCTCGGGTCTGTCTTCTCTCGGTGGGACCGCATGCACTTCGGGAGCCTGTTCGAGGACCAGGTGCGCATTGGTTCCACTGAAACCAAAGCTGCTCAATCCGGCCGTCCGCGGACCTCGGCGTGCGGGCCAGTCCTGCCTTTGCGTAGGAACCACAATCGGGAAATCATCCCACGGAATGTAGGGATTGGGGTGTTCCAGGTGAAGATGTGGAGGAATCTCTCCATGCTGCAGCGCAAGAACGACTTTCATCAGCCCCGCAATTCCAGCAGCTGATTCCAGATGCCCGATATTGGTTTTGACCGAACCGATCGCCAATGGATTATCGGCTTTCCGACCCTCCCCTAAAACGGCCGCGAGTGCCTGTACTTCAATCGGGTCTCCCAGCGACGTTCCGGTGCCATGGGTTTCAACGTAATCAACATCGGCCGCTTCAATACCGGCATCGGCAATCGCCTCTCGAATAAGAGATTCTTGCGACGGGCCATGCGGCGCCGTCAGACCATTGCTGTGACCATCGTGATTGACGGCTGAACCACGAATCAGCGCATGAACGCGATCGCCGTCTTTCACCGCATCAGAAAGACGTTTGAGCAAGACCATTCCGCAACCTTCTCCACGGGCATAACCATCCGCAGATTGATCGAACGTTTTACAGCGGCCATCGGGAGAAAGTGCACGAACTTCAGAGAGTGCGATCATGGCAGCCGGTTCCAAAATCAAATTGACTCCACCCGCCAATGCAGAGTTGCACTCGCCTTTGCGTAAACTTTCAATGGCTTGATGCACTGCAACCAAGGAGGAAGAACATGCGGTATCGATTGCCATACAAGGACCACGCAGCCCCAGGAAGTAGGCCAACCGGCCCGCTGCAATACTGGTTGCCGTACCGGTCGCCGTATAGGCAT
>JAUWIQ010000358.1 GCA_030605285.1 Planctomycetota bacterium | reverse complement strand
TCTGCCGCGCTGCATAACTGGAGGAGACCCCGCCCTATGTCTCGCGATCCTCAGCAGGCATCCCCACTGTTTTCTCAAATCGATATCACTGCCGGGGCACAGGGGGACAACGCTTCCCAGACCCGCGGGCACGAGAGCGAACAGGTCGAGTTACTACACCAAATTTTGTCGGCTCTCGATCGCAACAACGACCTGCTTGAAGATATTGCTGCCAGTGCTCTGGCGAATCAACGGCAACGGGGCGACGAGCTACAAAAGTGGCGTCAGGCCAATCCGGAATTGGCTCAGAATTGTAGACATGCAGCCGAATCTCTGGCTCGCGTTCAGGCAGAGTTCCTCCAAAACTTGACCCGTGAAGTCGAGGAAAACTCTGAGGCTATGGAAGATGGCGAATTTGTATTCAACGAATTCGTCGATCGGTTCGGACCGAGACTCGCACACCTCAATGGTGTCTTGCAGATGCTTTCTCAGTTAAGCCAGGGTGGCGGAGAAACCCCGCGGCACGACTGAGGCCCTGCTTTTACGGATGCCTTCTGTTTCGGTGAAGCAGCTATTCTCTTTGGTCCTCGCACTACGGCGAGCGTCAACCCTCGACTTTTCGTCTTTTGGACCCTATCTTACTTTGTGCGTTGGATGATTGCTCGTGATTCGTGTCCCTTCAACGACCGACCGCGGTCGGTGACTTTTAGGACCCTTTTTCGCATGGACAAGGTAAATGGAAATGGTTGAGCCTGATGGCCCGGCGGCAGAGGCCCAAGCGGTCCTTGATACGCATGTGCGTGAAATCGTGCGTTGGCATTTCGATCCCGCGAGTGGGTGTCCCTATTGGCTCGACCGCGTTGAGACACTTTCCTTTAATCCACAGACAGAGATCCAGTCGTTTGCCGATTTAAAAAAATTTCCACCCTTCGATGACGAAGACCTTCGGGGGGGGCCAATGCGACGGTGGGTACCGAAGGCCTATGAAAACGCTCCCACCTACGTCTTCGAAACCGGTGGAACGACAGGAATCCCCAAATCGCGAATCGTCATCGATGACTTTCGCATCGATTATGAACTTTTCAGTGCAACGATTCCCGACGAATATTTTCCCCCAGGAGCAAACTGGCTGATGCTGGGCCCCTCCGGCCCCAGAAGATTACGACTGGCAGTCGAACATCTCTGCCAGTATCGCGGCGGGATTTGTTTTTGCATCGATCTGGATCCCCGCTGGGTCATCAAATTGATCAAAAAGGGTTGGGCCGAACACCTGGAAGAATACAAGGCGCACTGCATCGATCAAGCGCTCACCATTCTCGATGCTGGCCACGATATACGCTGCCTGTTTGCGACGCCAAAATTACTCGAAGCCCTGGCGTTGGCCCTCGAGGCCCGTGGAAGCAGCATTCAGGAGGTAGGCATTACAGGTATTTTTTCGGGTGGAACGGAATTCACTCCGCAGTGGACTCGATTTGCAACGGAAGAACTCTTGGGGGGTCCTGCGTCTGCAGGCGGAGTCTACATGACACCCACCTACGGGAACACACTCATGGGCTTAGCCTGCAGTCGTCCGGTCGTCGCAGAAGATGGATACAAGATCGCCTACTATGCTCCGCAACCTCGTGCTGTGCTTGAAGTGGTCAACCCCGATAACCCCGACCAACTCGTTGCCTATGGTGAAACGGGACGGGTGCGACTCACTACGCTGACAAAAGAATTTTTCGTTCCTGGTTTTCTCGAGCGCGATGAAGGCGAGCGAGAACCACCCTGCACGCTTTATCCGTGGGATGGTGTGAGTGGTGTGCGTCCATTTCATAAACTGGCCGACTCGACGACGGTGGGCGTCTATTGAATAAAGTTCGTCAACTTGCATTCCAAATAATCCAATCCTAATCGCTCCTGCCATTATGCTTGAAATACCTGTTATCCGCTGGGGTAAACCCTACGAGTCGCTCGAAAAAAAAGAGGTTCGGCATTTTGTTACCGGCGAACCGATTGCAGCGGTCGGTCAGGCTGGCTCAGGAATCGTAAAACGCGACCTGGCTAAATCCAATCTAGCTCGAAAGTGTTTGACTGCGTTTTCTCCACAAGAGTTGATGGATCGCTCGGCGGCGGCGGCAACGCTTTTTCGCGAGGCAACGCTACCGATGGGAAATGGAACGCAGAGCCCTGCTGAGTTTGCCCGTGCCCAATCGGCCACCACGGGATTGCCCGAACATATGTGTCGAAGCAACATGGAAAAAAACTGCTTCGTACTCGAAAACATGAAACAAGTTCTCGACGCGTTGACTCGAGGCTTGGACCTGGAAATCCTCCGACGCGGATTTGGTGATGAGGGACGCGGAGTGATTGTCAGTTATCAGGCGCAGACGGACGCGTTAGGCCTTGTACTCCCCTCCAACTCACCGGGCGTTCACACGCTGTGGCTCCCTGTGATTCCACTGCAAATGGGCCTAGTGCTGAAACCGGGAACACTGGAACCATGGACGCCCTACCGCATGTTTTCTGCTTTTTGTGAGGCAGGAATTCCTCCCCAAGTGTTCTCGATCTATCCCGGTGAGGGAGCCGACGTCGGAGCGGCGGTGCTTGCAGGTTCGGCCCGTTGCATGATTTTTGGTAGCGAATCAACGGTCGAGCAGTACCAAGGAAATCCGACAGTCCAGGTGCATGGCCCTGGTTACAGCAAAATTTTGTTCGGCGACGATTTGGTTGACGACTGGGAAGACTATCTTGATTTGATGGTGCAGAGCGTGTTAGCCAACAGCGGACGCAGTTGCATCAACGCCTCGGGAATCTGGGCATCGCGGCATACCCGCGAAATGGCCGAAGCCTTGGCGGCTCGGTTGGGTCCGGTGGAACCGCTGCCACCGGAAGACAATCAGGCACAACTCGCCGCCTTTACAAACCCGCAAATGGCCACCGGCACCTGGAGTACGATCGAAAACGATCTGCAGGAATCGGGGGTTACCGATTGCACACAAGCGTTCGGCCCACGGTTGGTTGAACACCCCAAGTACGCCTATCTCAGACCGATGGTTATCCACTGCCGTGATGCAACTCCGGCTATTGTAAGTAAGGAGTTCATGTTTCCCTTTGTTTCTGTGGTCGAATGTCCGCAACCGCAGATGCTCAAAAAGATCGGCCGGACTTTGGTTTTATCGGCAATCACCCGGAATCCAGACTTCAAACAAGAACTTATCAACGCGACACACATTGATCGCTTAAATCTCGGGCCGGTCGGAACCATCAAACTCGATTGGCGGCAACCGCACGAGGGTAATTTAGTCGACTTTCTCTACAGCGCACGGGCCCTGCAAACGGCGGGCACCAGTCGCGGAGCAGGCGAACCGGCGGTCAAAAAAACCTCTACCAGTACGCCTGCCTCATGAAATCGTTCGATCTTCATCCACAACCCCGCATTGTTT
>JAUWIQ010000057.1 GCA_030605285.1 Planctomycetota bacterium | reverse complement strand
TACGCCGTACAAACCCCGCTCGCTGCGACCCCCATAACCGGTTCACCCGCCCTACCCGCCACCACCTCTGGCAGACAAATTGCAAACTGCAGTGGCCTGCCAACTTGGGGCATCCTAGTTTTTAAAACCGGCCCGGAAAAGGGTCGAACCTACAGATCCACGGCGCGGGCCACCAAGACGGGACGGTCCCCAAGAAGAAACACCTATGGAACACGAATTCGCCGCTATCTTGGAACCCTCTGGGCTAGCGCCCTTTTTGCAAATTCTCCCGGCAGAGGCGACGTCTGAAGCTGCACCTCCCGACTCGGTGAAACTCGAGAAGGCGACCGAGAATCTTACACCCCTATTTTTGGAACGACTCATCGCCAGCATGCAGGATGGGGTCGTGTCGATCGATGACCAACTCCGCATCCGGTTCTGGAATCAGGGCGCTGCGCGACTCACCGGCAAGTCCGGCGAAGAGATCATGAATCACGCTTGGGAACCCGGCCTGATTGGTCTTTGCGACGAGACGGGGGTACCGATATCCAACGAACATTGTCCGGTGCGGGCCGCGATTCAGCATTCGGTGCAGTCGATCCGTCGTTTATGGATCCATCCTCCCGCAGGCAGTCCTGTTTCGATTGATCTGCAAATCGTGCCCCTGGTTGATTCGAGAGGAATCACCTTAGGTGCCAGTCTCTTGTTGCGCGACGCCTCGAGCGAAACTTCTCTGCAACGACGGGTTCAAAAACTCTATGAACGTGCAACCACGGATCAGCTGACCCAGATTTCCAACCGGGCAGAATTCGATCGGGCACACAAGAATTTCATCGAGGTACATGTCCATCAAGAGACCGCCTGTAGCCTGATTATTTGCGACCTTGATCAATTCAAGAAAGTCAACGATACGTTCGGGCACCTTGCCGGAGACGATGTCCTCCGGACGTTCGCCCAATTACTTTCTCGAAATTGTCGGGCAACGGATCTCGTCGCTCGTTATGGAGGTGAAGAATTTGTCATGCTCTGCGCGGATTGCAGTATCGAGGTGGCCGCCGCGCGAGCGGAATCGATCCGCAACCAACTAGAGCGCCTGCAATTACCGATACTCCACGGCCAACAACTCACCGCAAGCTTTGGCGTGGCGCAGCACCACGCGAACGAAACTGCAGGAACCATGCTGCACCGTGCCGATACCGCCCTCCTGTCGGCGAAGGAATCGGGTCGCAACCGGGTCGTTCAGATAGGCCGGGGGCAAGGGCCAACCAAATGGTTTCGACAAGACGACACAACATGATCTTGCGGCATCATGATCTTGCGGCAACATGATCTTGCGGCAACATTGCGTAGTACGATAAACCGATCCGCGCTTTCTCAGAGTAATCCTCGCAAGGTTCTCAGAGTAATCCTCGCAAGGTTCTCAGAGTAATCCTCGCAAGGCGGAAAGTGCCGCATCGTAGTCGGGTTCCTCGGTCACTTCGGAAACGACCTCTGCGTAGACGACTTTCCCTGAGGCATCCAACACAAAGGTACCTCGAGCGAGAATCTTTAATTCTTCGATCAACATGCCCCACGCCTGACCGAAATTCCGATCCTGATAGTCACTGGCGGAGCGAAGACTGGTAATATTTTCAGCACCACAAAAGCGGTTCATCGCAAATGGCAGGTCCAGACTCACGGTCAACGCATTGATCGAACTGCCTAACTGGCCAAGTGCCTCATTGAATGTTTTTGTTTGCGTCTGACAGACGGGGGTATCGAGAGAAGGAACCACGCTCATGATCGTCGGTTTGCCTTGAACATCCGCAAGGGTTACCTCCTGCAGACCTCCATCTTCGAAGGCATGCAGGGTAAATGCGGGAGCCTGCTGCCCTACTTCGACCGCTTCGCCTGCCAAGGTTAATGGATTGCCTTTAAAGGTGACCGCAGCGGAACGTCCCATAACTGTTCTCCTATGCTTTTAAAAAAACCGGTCGTCGCCCCTGGAACGGGTAGTTCGTCACAGCAGGCCACAACGAAAGTACCAAGCGAGTATCGGGGATCGCATCGAATCCCAGATGATCCCGCAGGATCGACAATCATGGAAACTGCCACCGACCGTTGCAAGGGGGGGCTAGGAAAATCGGCAGTTCGATCACGCTCTGCGTGGGTTCTTAGATCCCGGCGACTTCAAGGCAATTGTCGATCCGCTCGACCCCTTCGACGGTTCGCACCACCTCCTGGGCCATCTGCTTCTGAAAATAGGAGCCGACCGTACCGAGAAGCATGACGTGCCCTTCTTTTTCTCTGACATCCAACCGATAGCGTCTGGAGAGGTAGGGGTTCCCTTGCAGCGCACGGATAGCCTGTGCCTTGAGAGGACTTGGGGGCATTCTGACAGGAGAGTCGAAAGTCATGGATTTGTCGCACAGGCAAGGAAAGATCGATTACTTCGAGTCTGGGTAGCGAGTTCGATCCATGACCTCACAGACATGCAACACTGATGCGTCCCTGCCTTCTATCTCAATTCATCGAGTCGAGCCCCCCACCCGCTCGATCCTTTTGGCCTGAAAAAATAAAAATCGCGCGTGCCTCCGTCGGTTTTAAGGGCGGTAGGGCATGTGCTGATTCTGGCGGCCCGGAACGGCCGCGCATGCGAATCTACGAACCGTACAGAAACCGAGGCAAACCCTAATTTTTCAACGTCGCGATGCGGTCCCGCGTATTTTCCATTCGGAACGACCCGCCAATCTGTCGCTTCTGCGGGCAGCTGCCGTGAGCCCGCAGAGCATGGCGAACCGTTTTCGCTATTTGGGCGTGCAAGCGGATTTGCAGGTCGTTCCCAAATGCTTGCGTTCTCGCTGAAGTTCGCGAATGGCCTCACACGGGAAATAAGTTTCTCCTCGCTAGGATGACAAACTATGGGGTGGCAATTCTCGTGCTTGTTTGACGAATCAGACGCCAGTTGTTAGCTTCGTGGCATGCGATCTGGACTCCAAATGGTTGGGAGCCTGCTCGCCAATCGACGATCGCAACCTCAGTTAACTTCCCAATCCCTTGAAAATCTCATGGCCCCGAGCATGCTCCGAAATCTTCCTTCCGTTGCGGAATTGCTGGAAACCCGGTCTCTCAAACCCTTGGTTGATCGAGTCAGCCACAATGTGGTGGTCGATGGCGTACGTTCTTTCCTGGACGATCTTCGGGAGGATCTCCGGAATGCGAGCGAGGAGGGGAGCCTTCCCGATGCCGCAGAACTCGCGGAACGTATTGCTCGCCGCATTTTGCAGGGCGAACAATCGTCGCTGAAGCCGGTGATCAATGCCACGGGGATTTTATTGCATACCGGCCTTGGGCGTGCGCCACTGGCAGAAGCAGCGATCGAAGAAATGATTGTCATCGCGCGAGATTATGCCAGTGTCGAACTCAACCTGACTACCGGGCGACGTTCGCAACGGATCGAAGCCGTCGAGAATCTACTCTGCGAGTTAACAGGAGCCGAAGCGGCCGCTGTCGTCAACAACAATGCGGGAGCAACCATGCTCGCCCTCGCGGCCGTGGCGAGTGGCCAGGAGGTCCTTGTTTCACGTGGACAACTGATTGAAATTGGCGGGAGTTATCGTCTCCCCACAATCATGGAAACAAGTGGGGCCCCCTTGCGGGAAGTCGGTACCACCAATAAAACACACCTCAAAGATTACGAGTCTGCGATCGGAGAAAATACGGCGGCACTGATGCGGGTCCACCCAAGCAATTTTTTTGTCGCAGGGTTTACCGCGAGCGTTTCCCTCGACGAACTCGTGAAACTTGGGAAAAAACACCAACTGCCCGTCATCGACGATATCGGGTCGGGAGCCCTCGTTGATCTGGCCTCCTATGGAATTCGAGACGAACCGATTGCCGCAGAATGTGTTGCTGCGGGTGCCGACCTCGTCCTCTTCAGCGGCGACAAGCTTCTCGGTGGGCCACAAGCCGGAATTATCGTTGGCAAACGCAAACTTATTGATCGAATCAGATCCCATCCGATGGCCCGCGCTCTGCGAGTCGACAAGATAACCCTCGCGGCACTCGGTGCCACGCTGCGTCTCCTTCGCGATCCTGCTGGGGCAGCCGCACAAATACCTCTCCTGCAGCTACTCTCTACGTCCGAAGAAAATCTAAAAAATCGCGCCGAACGAATCGCGGTCCAGTTGGAAGCCTCTGAGCTGGTGGCTACCGCGCAAGCTGTTGAAGATGAAACGTACCTAGGTGGCGGGTCGGTGCCAACACAACAGATTAAAACCTGGTGTATCGCGGTTGAACCCAGCTCCATGTCGATCGATAAGTTATGTGAGCGATTGCGGACGGGTTCTCCGGCAATCATCTGTCGAGTCCAAAAGGCTAGGCTTCTCGTAGATCTACGCTCGGTCCTGCCACGACAAGACCGGGCCATTGTGGAAGCTTTCCACCAACTCGCTGAGGAGTTGAATGGAGATCCTCCCGCCTGATGCATTGGGCGGGTCTAGAAAAATCTGGGCAGTTCGATTCAAAATATCCCGCCTGGGAAATCGCAACCTATATCGCAGGTTGTAGCGTTTTTTCGACCATTTAAGAATCTCCCGATTCCCTGCTCCCACGAGTCAAAACTTGTTCTCGCGAGGGCCCAGAGGCTACTAGAATCGGCCCTCCGGATGGGTCACAATGCGGTCCTGGGACTCGATTCTTTGATTCCCCTGAAGCCGGAAGAGGATCGCTGTCGGGAATGCCCTGCCGAGTTGCCGTTTTGATCGATCCCCTTACTGGCTGGATTTTTCACTATTAGGCAGCCGACCGGTATCGTATGGCCAGAAGGTTACACCATGAACAAATCTTGGTTGCTGCTTCAGCAGACTTGTCTCTTGTTGCTCCTGATCCCGTTGTGCCAGCCCACCGCCCTGGGTCAAACTCGCGATATTCCGAACGAGCATCATTGTTGGGGCCGCTTCACACCGGGCGCTTGGTGTCTGGCACGCATCGTTACGCAATCGTTTGACAAGGAGGGCAAACTGCTCGGAACAACGACCACTGTGGAACGCGTGACTTTAGTGAGTGTCCGTCGCGGCTATGCTACGCTCCGCATCGAGTCGGTATTGGAGGTCGGTGGGAAGACTTTCGCCGCACCGGTACGAACGGTCTCTCAAGGTTATCATGGCGAGGAGATTGGCAACCGTACCAACCTGGAGGAACTCGGCGCCGGGAATGCCCACGTCGAAGGAAATCCTATCGCCTGCCGAGTCAAGCAATACGAGATCCAGAATGACGATCACCGCAAGCAGGTAAGAATCTACTACTCCAACCAAGTTGCGCCTTATATCCTGCGGCGGGAAACAATCACAACCCTCGGCAACAATCCCGAACCTACCTACCAGAATGCCCTCCAGGTGGTGGCACTCGATCGACCCCATGAAGTGCTCGATCAAATCAAATCGACTTCTCATCTAGAAACCGTAAAAAAGAATGGCAAGAGCATCACGACCACAGCAGCCATTCACGCTCGGGACATACCGGGAGAAGTCGTCAGTTATCAGTCCAATGAAAAAGACAAAGAAGGACATCTGATTCGGCAAAGCCACATGGAGTTGATCGATTACGGATATTCCGAACCGGAAGATGAACTTCAAGAGACGCACCGGCGCAGCCGGCGCAAAGACAAAAGGCGCAGTCGGCGGCGAAACTGAATTTTCTCGACGCATGCGGCTGGCGATTGAGCTGCGCCTTGCCAAGCCTACGCCACGCGTGGGATTGGAGCAAAAGCGACCGAGGGGCAACCGGTCTGCGGGTCGTTTTCGGGCGATGCCGATTGCCACTGGGGCCCCTTGTCGTAATAATGCGCGGTTACTTCAGTTTTTTCTGCAAAAGGTAACCGGACTGGCTTGCCATGGATAAACGTATTTCTTACGTGGGAATAACCTTCGACGATGTACTACTCGAACCGGGCTATAGCGCGGTTGTGCCGGCCGATGTCGATGTTCGTAGTCGCCTCACCCGACGCATCGAACTGAATATTCCCCTCTTGAGCTCCCCCATGGATACGGTCACCGAAAACAGTATGGCGATCGCCCTGGCCCAGGAGGGAGGGCTTGGCGTAATCCATAAAAACATGTCGGTCGAACAGCAGAGCGAAGAAGTCGATATGGTAAAACGGTCGGCCAACGGCATTATCGTCGACCCCGTCACACTCCCCCCCAACGCACGCGTGGAAGATGCACGTGAGCTGATGGACCAGCAAAACATATCTGGGGTACCGATTATCACGTCGGACGGGCGACTGGCGGGTATTCTTACCCGACGTGACCTCCGCTTTCTCGAGCGATCCGACCTGAAAATCCAAGAAGTGATGACCTCTGAGAATCTGGTGACTGCAACGGAGACTGTAACACTTGCGGAAGCTGAGAAGATTTTAATGGCAAAAAAGGTCGAGAAACTTTTACTGGTTGACGAAGATTACAGACTGACGGGCCTTATAACCATTAAGGACGTCGACATGATGAAACGCTTCCCCAATGCTTGCAAAGACAGCCAGGGGAGACTGCGGGTAGGTGCTGCGGTGGGAGTCCACGACTACCAACGGGCAGAAAGCCTTATTAATCAAGGCGTGGATGTGTTGGTCGTGGACAGTGCACACGGTCATTCCGCCAATGTGATTGAAACCGTACGCGAGATAAAAAAACGATGGGACATCGATATCATTGCCGGCAACGTAGCCACGGTTGCAGGTTGTCGCGACTTGGTGGAAGCGGGTGCCGATGCGATCAAAATCGGAATCGGTCCGGGTTCGATCTGTACTACGCGGATTATTTCGGGTGTCGGCGTTCCCCAAATTACGGCGGTATACCATGCAGCACAGATGGTGGCCGAGTTATCGGATCTGGTTCCCATCATCGCAGATGGCGGGATTCGCTACAGTGGCGATATAACGAAAGCGCTGGCAGCGGGTGCCCACGTCGTCATGGTGGGAGGCCTCTTAGCCGGTTTAGAAGAAAGTCCTGGAAAACAGATCCTTTATCAAGGAAGAACGTTCAAAGTCTATCGAGGAATGGGATCCCTTGGGGCGATGGTAAAAGGATCCAGCGAGCGTTATCGTCAGCGAGGAAAGGAAGAAAAACCTGAAAAACTGGTGCCGGAAGGGGTTGAGGGCCGTGTCCCCTATAAGGGTCCGCTAGGGCCGTTCGTCTACCAGTTGATTGGAGGCCTTAAAGCCGGTATGGGTTACTGTGGAACTGCCACAATCGAACAATTACGCACGGAAGCAAATTTTATTCAGGTTACAGCGGCGAGTGTTAGGGAGAGCCATCCGCATGACATTGCGATCACACAAGAGGCAACAAACTACAGTACGGAACACGCTTCGGGCGAGGCGAACTGAAGCCCCTCGAAACCGCGGTTTCGCAATCATGACCGCGCTTTGTCTGGGGCTTGTCTGGGGGGCAAGCCTTGCGGCAGCCGACAACACCGGTGCAAACAATACTGCGGGAAAAAACCCACCCGGTTGGCGTGCCCGCGACGACCGTGAGTCTAAACTCCAAAGTGCCTGGGAGGAAAGACACGGGGCAAGCACGTCGCAGCGCAAACGGCTTCATCACTCCTCCAAACGGTCCCAGCAGGAACGAGTTCGGCAGCAGGTACTGCGGGATCCGTTCGGAGAGGAATCGGCAGTTATCTCGGGAGAAATCAAACAGGCTCCGCAGACAAAACCACGACACGCCTGGAATTCGCAGGCTGGTCGCGTCGATGGCAAGGCCTTCCGTCTGATAACGGAAGATGATCCGCAGCACGTTTCCGACACGCGTTCCAAACCGGAACCAACCGCTTCGACTCCTACCGGGAGTAATTTTGATGCGACAAGTCCTCCGCAAGAGGTGCCTGTTGAGTTTGTGACGCTTCATCATGAACCTGCACCGGCACCGCAGGCCGAACGCGATCTTGTGGAAAAACCTGTCGAGAAACCCTCCTCAAGGAATGTCGAAAACCGCAGCATCCTGGTTGTCGGTCGTCGCCCGCAGCCCACTGGGGCACCCACTGGCCCCGCAGAACAATCTGCCCCCGAGCCACCCCCCACGGATGCCGAGGACCCCAGGCTCCTTGTTGACCGTGTCCCAGCTGAAAAAACAGTCGAAGAGACAACATCCGACGCCCTCAACGAACCGCCCGCGAGTGAACCGCCCGCAGAGGAAGACCGGCAAGTCGTCCAACCCGCGCCGCGTGAACACAAAATTCCCACGCGCACGAACAATCTTTCGACTACGATATACCCTCCCAAAGAGAAGGAAAATACCGGTTACGAAAAAGACTGCCAGCTGTCTCGCGAATACTTACTCGACCGAAAACTTGCGGACATCAGTCTCAATATTACTGTCACTGGCAAACCGGGAGAAGATTTTCCCATCTCCTGCGACATCGAGACCGACAAGATACCGCTCAACCAGTATCGCATCGGATCTCAGGAACCGCTCAACTTCACCTGGACCGCATCGGGGGTATGTCACAAACCACTCTATTTTGAGGAAGTCCAGGCAGAACGCTACGGGCACACCCTCGGCTACTTTAACCAACCGTTTCTCTCGACCGCCCATTTCTTCTGTAATACCGCAGTCCTGCCCTACAAAATGGGCATGAGGCTCCCACAGGAGTGCGTGTATCCTTTGGGTCGCTACCGATCCGGTGGCTACGCTCCGCAATACATCCCCGCAGTACCGATCTCCATCCGTGGTGGTCTACTCCAGGCCGGGGGCGTCCTGGCCGCGGTGTTCGTACTCCCCTGATGCTTAGAAATATGATGCTTAGAAATATTTCGACAG
>JAUWIQ010000401.1 GCA_030605285.1 Planctomycetota bacterium | reverse complement strand
TTCGTCAACGGCACACATCGGCCCACAATCCCGCAAGACCCCAATCCGCCGCGAGCCGGGAACGGAAGTCTCCCAGCGGACTGTGCCGTTATACGCATCGACGCCATAAATTTTTTCATTCCCGGGAATGTACAGCGTCCCCGATTTGCAGAGTGGGGATGCGGTACGATGATGTCGATCGAGCATCCCCTGAGGGCCCGGCAAACCAAACCACTGGGGAGTGAGCGTACCCCGCACGAGCGCATCGCCACTGCAGGCTGTATTGCTGGCGTTTCCGTAAAGATGCGTCCACTCTCCGGCACCTGCGAGCGGCCCGCGGTATGTGGGTTGCATCGTCTTTACGTTCCAAAGACAACCACCGGCAGGTCGCACGACACGCCATAGTTCCTCAGGGCTAAAGGGCAGATCGTTGTCTTTTGAATCGGCAACAAGGACGAGATTGAAGAGCCAACTGCCGTAGGGAAGTTGTTCCTGATGATCAAGGTCATGGACGGTCACCTGCCCATAAAGCTTCATGGCTTGAAGCCGCTTTCGGAGACTTTCGATTTTCGCAGCGTCCTGCATCCCTACGATAACTTGCATCTCGGACTTGAGAGCGATTTGAATTGCAAATTCACCTAAATCATCTCCGAGTAGCAGACAGTAACCTTGCCTTAAGCCGGTCGTTGCAAGAATCGTTTCCACGGTCTGGTCGTCGGAAACCTTCATCCTCCTAGAAGTTTCGATAAACGACCGTTCGCCGTCCGCTTTTTGCTTCTGGGGGGTAAAACAATAAAGGTCTCCTTCTTCGGTGCTTGCCAGCAGATGGTTGCCGGCAAGGACAAGACTGCCACACGTGCCTTCGATTTCTGTTTGCCAGAGAAGTTGATGCTCCTCCCGGGAGAAGGCCGACACTTTGCCGGGGCCACCTGCGAAAATCAGGTTACCCGCTTCGATTGCGGTTCGGTCAAACGGTGCGAGTAAACTAAGTCGCTCGATCACAGGGTCTTTTTTGTTGCTTTCGAGTGACTCGAGTACCGCCCCTTGGAGGTTTCGACCTGTCGCGGCGAAAAGGCGTCCTCCGCGGCGGGTAAGGTAACCTTGAGGCGACCGCTGTAATGATGTCTTCTTCACGAGTTTGCCGTCACGGAGGTTGAGTGTGACCAGATGTACTCCTTGCCGGGGAAACAAACCCGTCGTGAACCACACTTTTCCCTGTTCGACGAAAATCCCGCTGCGGACCAATTGAGGATGGACCAACCGCCCATTGCCAGGAAAATACTGGCCCGCCGGTTGATAGCGCCACATTTCACTGCCGGTTTGCGCGTCAAGGCAGTAAACTCCCCCATCGTCCGAGCCAAACAACACGCGATTTTCCGTCACCGTGGCTGCGAGTCGGATGGGAGCTTCGGCAAAAAAACTCCAGAGTTCTTTTCCCGTCGCTAAATCGAAACAATACAGTTGATCGTTGCTCAAGGAGCCCAGGGAAACCCTCCCCTGGGCGCCGCCAGGCTCGCACCACCGATCGAAGGTGACCCGCGGTTGCAGGTTTTGCTTGTTGTGCCAAAAGTCTTGTTGGGCTGGAGGCGGCCAGGCCGGTCGGGGGCCAGGACGAATCTGACGGTACCAAGCCAAGTGCAGAGGAAGCGCTGGTTCTGCGCCCGCACGACCACTGCGGTGGTTGTCGTGACCGAACGTGGGCCAGTCGCGTGAGGAGTCATACACAGCCAGAGCGCCGGGAAAGAGAGCCTGCTCCGCGTCAAAGCGTTTTTTTATCTCGCCGGCAGAAAGTGCCCGATCCCAAATGCGAACCATCGCCATTTGGCCGGAGAAGAATGTCGGATTTGTCTGGCCACTGCTTCGCGGAGGAAGGACGCCAATTTGAATCTCAGACGACTGGAGCGGCAAAAGATTTCCTCGCTGCTCAAAAGCTTCGCCGGCCAACTTCCCATCAACGTAAATCCGTTGCTGCTGACCATCATAGGTTGCCACCAACTGATACCACTGTGCTGTCTGATAGAAGGGCCGGGCGGTGAGGCGTGTTGATTGTTTTTTACTTTCGCTCGCGAGCGTAAAGAAAAAATGATCTTGATCTCCACCGAGCAGCCAAGCAATTTGACGATTCTTTTTACAGCACACTAAACCAAAGTGCTTTTGATCTTGTTCTAGACGAACCCAAACCTCAACGGAAAGTGCCGTTCGCGAGAGCGGGGCGGACTGCTCACTAGTGAGTGCCACGCGGACTCGTTCTCGATTGCTGGTGAACCGCAAGGCATGTGGGCGTTGTTTATCAAATAGTGGCTCATCCGAACGTGTGAGCAGCAATTCGGGAGGTAGCCCCGGCGGATCGGACGAGAGCGCCGCGGGCATCTGCCGCAAGTTCCAATCGATGACCGGTGCACTTCGTTCACCCGCACTCGCTGCGAGTGGTCCTAACGTTGTAAGCGTAACGAGCAATTTCAGAGAGCGACAAAAGGTTGCACGCAGAGTGGGTAGGGCCATGTTGGTGCTATTTTACATTCACATTAGATAATCAAGGTGGCTGCCTTGCGAACGCGAAGGCATACATTTTATGAGTGTTTTGACCAGTATATCTGCCCCTGATTTTCCGCAACATCCGTAATGCTTCGCAGATGCTCTTTTTTAGGCCCCTTTTTGCGGAGGAAAGTACTTCAATGGTGGTTTTCTTATGCGCAAGCCGACTAGAATGAGTGCATTCGCATTCATCTAGGATTGATCCATGCTTCCCCCCCAAGACCGACTCCAGATTCTTGAATCTGCTGGGCAGACCGGTGGGCTTTTAGAAGAGCTTACCCGGGGGCAAGCCGCCGAGCCACTTCCTATTTCCGGTGCCGAGATGAAGGCCCGCGGGTGGGACGAGGTCGATGTTGTCTTCGTCACGGGGGATGCTTATGTCGATCACCCCAGTTTTGCCGCAGCGATTTTAAGTCGCGTGTTGGAGGCGGCCGGTTTTCGTGTAGGCATTTTGCCTCAGCCCGATTGGCAGAGTTGCCAACCCTGGAAGACGTTTGGGCGGCCGCGACTTTTTTTTGCGATCAGCGCGGGCAATATGGATTC
>JAUWIQ010000214.1 GCA_030605285.1 Planctomycetota bacterium | reverse complement strand
TTTTTAATCCAGGAGCCTTTAGCGACGCCTTAGAGTCCAGCTCACCAACGACCATCGCCATTGGTATTGCAGTTGCGTATCTAGAGGGTACCGAGTATTACAGAAACCGCCAAATATTACTTCGACTGCAGGTAAACACGGTGCTCGCCGAATCACCCTCCATTCTGATCACCGATAACGATCAGCGTTTTCGCGATACGGTTCTCGAGGTTCTTCGGCCTGCGGGATATCGGATGATTGAGGCTGAGGACGGCATTGAGGCGGTTGAGATCGTGCGCCATAAGGAAGTCCACGTTGTCTTGCTTGACATGCACATGCCACGTCAGACGGGGCTGGAAACACTGCGGCTGATGAAACAGTTCAAGGCGTTGTTGCCGTGCATTCTTCTTTCTGCACAAATGGATGACGACTTGGAACAGGAGGCCCGGGAGGCCCAGGCATTTGAGGTACTTCATAAACCAGTCAGCCGAGTGGATCTCACCAGCGTGATCGAACAGGCACTGGCCCGCACCTACGGTTTGGGTTGATGTGACTCATCTCGTCAGGACATGGATCTCACCCGGGCTCTCTGGGAACTGATTGGAATCCGTGGTCACTAGGATGTGGTCACTAGGATTCTGTGCAAAGCAACGCAGCGCGCGGGGAATGTCCTGAAAATGCTTTATCGCTTCAGGTGTAAATCAACGACCAGGGGCAGATGATCCGATGCCGCTTTGGCCATTTTTGACCGTACCGCCCGCGCGTGCGTCACACGGATCGCACCACGATAGTACACCTTGTCCAACGAACCGACAGCCAGATAAGCAGGAAATGTGCGGTAACGCGAAATCGGTGTGGTGACGTGCGAGAATCCGCGTTCCGCAAGGGACCCTTCGGCAAGCGTATTACGCCAATCGTTGGTGTCGCCTGCGATCACCGTGGGAAGATCTGCAGTGCGACGGAAAAGACGATGGCTGAGCAGGTGGCAAATCTGCTCGTGTCTCTCTTTTTCCCCAAGTCCAAGATGCAGATTGACGAGCCGAAAAAGACCCTCCGGGGAATCGACAATTGCCAATTGGGCACCGCGGGGTTTTTTCCCCGGCAGCCCGAGCGAAATACTGTGTCTTTCCGTGATCGGCCATCGCGTGAGGAGAAGGTTCCCATAACCCCCTTTTTTCAGCCGCACATTCATTTGGTACATACAGCCCTCCGCGCAGAGTGCGTCCGAGAGCAAGTGTGGCTGATCACTGTAGCGGGAGCGCGGCACACCTCGATCGACTTCTTGCAGGCAGCAGAGGTCGGGATTTTCCTGTTCGATCACATCCAGGACACGTGATAACCGATAGAGGCGATCGCGACCACCAATTCCCTTGTGTATATTGTAACTGATAAGGCGCATCGGCAGCATCAATCAGGATAGAACCGGGCACAACGCACTTGCTCACGAGATGATAGTCCGCTCACCGCCTGCTTACGCCGTTTCTTCACCCGATTGTTTCCTGGCATTCTCCATCGACTCTCCGTCGGCATCCGATCGATGTTCCTCAGCAGGTGGGGTGGCTTTAAATACTGCGCTTTCGGTACCCGGTACAATCTTGGGGCTCGAAGACGTTCGGTCTACGATTTCTCTCAACTCCTCGGCGTCCATCACCTCACACTCCAGCAACTGTTTTGCCAAGGCTTTCAGCGTTTCGCGGCGCGCGTTCAAAATATGGCGCACCCTGGAAATCGCTTCATCGATAATCTGCTTAACTTCCTGATCGATCTCGTGTGAAGTCTGTTCGCTATGCATCGCGCCCGCAAGGCCGTCCCCACCGGGAAGAAATGGACTACGAGCCGAATCTTTATAATTAACACGTCCCAGACGACTCATCCCGAATTGCATCACCATGTTGCGGGCAATTTCGGTGGCTCGCTCCAGGTCATTCTGGGCACCCGACGACACATCTTCAAAAATCAGTTCCTCTGCGACAGTACCTGCTAACAGCACTTGAATACGTGCTTCCAGTTCGCTTTTTGTGATGAGATACCGATCTTCTCCGGGCCGTTGCATGGTGTAGCCCAAGGCAGCCAGCCCTCGCGGAATGATTGAAATCTTGTGAACCGGATCGGTGTTCGGGAGACTATCTGCAACCAGTGCATGCCCAGATTCGTGGTAGGCAATGCGCTGCTTTTCGTCTTCTTGAATAATTCTCTGGCGTTTCTCCAGCCCTGCAGTTACGCGTTCCACACCTTCATTAAATTCTTGCATCGTCACCGGTGTCCGATCAACTCTCGCGGCGAGCAACGCAGCTTCATTGACCAGATTTGCCAGATCGGCTCCACAGAATCCCGATGTGATGGCAGCCACCTTGGCAAGATCGACACCCTCTGCAAGTTTCACATTCTTAACATGCACCTTCAAGGTTGCTTCGCGACCGCGTACGTCAGGGCGATCGACAAGCACATGACGGTCGAACCGTCCTGGCCGCAGCAAGGCCGGATCAAGGGTCTCTGGGCGATTCGTCGCTGCCAACACAATCACACCACTGTTGGAATCGAAGCCGTCCATTTCCACAAGCAATGCGTTCAGCGTTTGCTCCCGCTCATCATGGCCACCCACGACACTCGTACCACGCGTTTTACCAAGCGCGTCGAGTTCGTCGATAAAAATAATGCACGGCGCCTTACTCTGGGCCTGCTGGAACATGTCGCGGCCACGTGCTGCACCAACACCACCAAACATTTCCACAAAATCACTGCCGGAAAGACTAAAAAATGGCACACCTGCCTCCCCAGCCACTCCTTTGGCCAAGAGGGTCTTGCCGGTCCCCGGAGGGCCGACGAGCAGTACACCTTTGGGAATGCGGCCACCAAGACGCTGATACTTTTCGGGGTTACTGAGAAAATCAACCACCTCTTTGAGTTCCTCAACCGCTTCATCGATTCCCGCCATATCGCCGAAGGTAACACCCAGACCTTCTTGCGCGTAGAGTTTGCCACGACTGCGACCGAACGCCATCGGCGAACCGGCTCCCCCGATTCGCCGAGAAATAAAGACGAATACGAGGATAAAAATAGCGGTGACCATCAACATCGGCCCATAGGTCTGGAAAAAACCGGGCTTTAGCCAGCCATATTTTACGTTGTACTTTCTGAGCAGATCGCTGATCCCCTGATCAATTTCAGTCGATTTATTCACGTGAAACTTGATCGCCTTCAGTGGCTGCAAGATGCCGCCCTGCCGTTCGGATTTCGGTTCTACCTCTTCTTGGTTTATGAGACCGGTAATTTCACGGTCGCCAACCTTCACATCGCGGAGTTCGCTGTATCGCCAGATCGCTGGATTCTTCAGATCACCACGATTGATCTCGATGTAACCCGCGGTATCCGTAGCATCCTTACTGCTCAGCCGGACCAACTCTTCAAACTCCCGATAGTCGAACTCGACGGAGTTCTGCCAGTTAAAAAAGAAGGCGAAGAATCCGATCGTCGTCGCGAAGATCAGCATATAAAGCACGACTTGGTTGCCGGGAGTCGCGGATTTTTTATCGCCGGAGCGCTGCGGTTTGTGGGGTGTTTTTTCCATAACCAAGGGTTGTCTATTGAAACAATAAAATAAAAATACCCACACCAAGCCAATCATGATGCGGTCCGCCAACGCGGATGGGCAACCCGAAGTTCAGTCGGACAGATCTCGATCTGGAGAATACCGGGCCAGCACCCGCGATCCATTATACACATGCCAGAGGAATTTGGAGGCGTGCGAAGCATCTTTAAACACAAAAGCCGCACTTGTTCACCCGAAATGCCCAGCCTAGAATGCGATGGTCGTCGACTGGCGGCGGTCTTTCATGAGGCAGAAGCGACGGGCTAGCCATTCCGTTGCGGGCGAGTTTTTGTACAACCCGTCCTACACCCTCACGCATCAAATAGATCAATGGCTAACTATGATCGAAGTCCTCCGTGGATCAACTAACCACATCTTTTTTCCGGTAGCACTCCCCTGGTCTAATTTTTCCATGGTCTGCAAACCCAAAAATGTTGTCGTACTCGGGTCCACTGGCAGTATCGGAAAAAATACGCTCGAGGTTATTGCAGCCTCGTCCGGCGCTCTTCGTGCCACCGTGCTTTCCGCGCATACGCATCTTGACCTGCTTGTCGAGCAAGCGATTGAGATCTCACCGGACTACGTCATCGCCACCTGCGATCAAACAGCAGCTGCGCAAAACTGGGATCGCTTGCCATCAAGCTGTAAATTGCTTGTGGGCAGCAAAAACACCGCCGAGGTGGTCTGTCGTGATGATATTGACCTAGTCGTTGCAGCCATTGTAGGCTCCGCCGGATTGCAAAGTACTTGGGCAGCGATCGAAGCGGGCAAAACAGTCGCTCTGGCCAACAAAGAGACACTTGTGATGGCGGGCCCCCTGGTCATGGCACTCGCCCGAGAAACCGGCGCAAAGATTTTACCCATCGATAGTGAACACAGTGCTATTTTTCAGGCCTTGCAAACTGGCAAGAGGGATGAAGTCAATCGCGTCATTCTAACGGCAAGCGGGGGACCTTTTCTTCATCATACTCGGCAGCAATTGGAGACGGTGACTGTCGATGAAGCACTCTCGCACCCAACCTGGGAGATGGGGCCAAAAATTACGGTCGATTCGGCAACGATGATGAATAAGGCCCTGGAAATCATAGAAGCACGCTGGCTTTTCGATCTTCACCCCAATCAAATTGAGGTGGTTATCCACCCGCAGTCGATTGTTCATTCCATGGTCGA
>JAUWIQ010000247.1 GCA_030605285.1 Planctomycetota bacterium | reverse complement strand
CCCATCGTCCTGGGGGTATCCCATCCCGTCCTGTTGTGCCAGAGCCACTCCGGGGCTGCCTGCCAGCACCGCAATAAACAAAATGAAAAACGCTCGCGTGCTGGTCACGCATTTCAGGAGACGATGAAAAGACATTAGATTGACTACCTTGTATCGAATGGTTGGTAAATATTTTTGGTCGGGGAATCCACACCGCCGACAACAACTTGCTACTCGAAAACTCTCGCCAAGAGACTCGACCAACGCACTTGGGGTGGGGCCCGTCGCACAGATAGCTGAGCGGCCAGCAAACACCCCCCCCTGGCCCAAACGCAGCACCTCGACCCCGTTCTGACGGGGCCGAGATTCGGAGGCTGGCAGGGGCTAGGTTGCCACGACACAAACGCTGTCTAGTTAAGTGGTTGGATTAATAAGATGGGGAGTTTACTGAATCCACCAAGCTGATGTCAATAATAGCTTTAGGCAGCATCTTAGATTATCTATTTAACCAGGGCTTTTTCCCTTGGCTTCCCGGCCTATTCTAATTATTCTGGTATTGGTTACGTGATCCTCCCTAGGATGGACACCCTAGGGAGGTCGGTTCCCCCGTTGGACTGGCACGATTCGCTTGAACTTGATGCTGGAGACTCTCGATGACACCGATCTGCAAATCTAGGGCCCTCCTTTCTCGTGTGGTAATGTTTGTTTTGCCCCTTGTCTTCGCCTTGACTACAACGCAGGCAACTGCGGAGACAGATCAGAAAATTTCCTCGGTTGACCTCTTTGAGGCCGTCAATGACGGAAAAATTGAGGTGAAACTGGTAGTCAAAAACGGCGAGGAGGCGCGGATTATCACCAGAAACAAAACCCAGCAGCCGTTGACGATTGAAATTCCCGAGGCGTTTGCCGCCGTGCCAGTCCTGGCTCAGAATCAGGGAGGGGGTGGAGGTGCACTCGGCAATTTCAATGTTCCTCCCGAAAAGGTTGTCAAACGCGATGTGGGCTTTATCTGTCTCGAGCACGGGAAACCGAATCCCCGGAGCACCATGGAGTACGAAATTAAGCCGGTGGAAAATATCACCACGGATGAACGGGTGATCGAACTGCTACGGCAGTTTGGTTCTGGGAAGTTAAAACACGCATCGGCACAAGCAGCCGCTTGGCATCTGGCGAACAATATGAGTTGGCAAGAACTGGCTGCCAAGCATCGTCGCAGTCTTTCTGGGACGAAGAGTCCGTATTTCACTCTGACGACCCTGCGGCAGGCTGCCGAAATCGTGTTACGTGTGACTCGTGCTGCACAAGAAAAGCAAGAAAACGCCTCTGGGCCAAACAACTCTCTTGCCGACTGAACTGAGGCCATCTAAAAATCTGGAGAGCGGTACGATTTAGTCAATCTGTTTTGAATCGTCTGTGCTCTCTGCGAGTGTGGAGCCTTTTGTTTCTGGGGACACTTTTTGCAATTCGGATTGAAGCTCTAGAATCTGTTGTTGCAAGGAACGTCTTTCGCGATTCCAGAGTTCGTTTGGCGCCTCGCTATCGGCCTGCTGTTGATCCCATTGACGCTCACGAGTGGCCAAGGTTGTGTCCCGCTGCTTGCTCGATTGCCTCGGTTCAGCCAGACTCTTTTCTAGGCGCTCTTTTTCTCGCAATATCTTTGCGTGCCGATTCTTTAAGCTCATTTCCACCGCTTCCAGTTCCCTTTTTTCTCTTCTGAGCTCTTCCTGCGCGGCGCCGTAGCCCATCATCAACTGGCGACCGATCCGTTCCAATTCGAGAGCGAGTTGTGGCTGCGCCGCGAGCTGCGGTATTCGAGACCAAAGTTGTTCGGCATCAAGGAAAAGTTGGAGCGTTTCCCGGCAGGAGTTCGCAATCTCGCGACGGGATTGATCCAAGCTCTGCTGACGGTCATCCAATGCCGCGGCGCGACGTTGCAGGGTCGCCTTGCGTTCGTCCCACTGCCGCTGGATATTTTGTTGTTTCCACGTAAATTCGGAATGCATTTCGCGTGCGGTCAATTCGTCTTGCTGGCGAATCCTGCTGAGTTCTTCCTCCCTCTCCTCGAGTTTCTTTTGGCGTTTAATCAGGGCTGCTGTAGCGCGATCCAATTGTTGTTGCGCGTTTGCTGCATTCGCTGCCGGCTGAGATTGTTTGTAGGAATCCGTCCACTGAGAACCGCGTTGGCTAGGGTGTGGCAGGCTGCCGAGAACGTTTGCCACGACCGACTCTACCTGACGGATCAAGTCGGTCGTCCCGAGATGGGAAGAGACTGAGTTTGTTTTGCTATTTTCGAGTGCGCGCAGTTTTTCTGCTGCTTTGCGTATCGCGTTCTCTTGTACGTCAATCTGTTCGACCCGTTCGCAAAGCTGATGCTGCTGTGCTTCGATCGATAAGTGCAGACCCCGGATGTTCGATTCGACGCGGGCCTCACGGGAATTTAATTCTGCCTCGCGACGGTCGATATCGTCCGAGAGGCTCTGCAAATGATCGGCGAGTTGTGAGGCATGGTTGCGTACGCGGCTAAGATTTGCGACTGCCAGCCCGTTCGGTTTGGCTGCGACTTCCGCAGGAGCCGAGAGGGCATCCCCCACGACATCCGTTCTGCCATGATGTGGCCCGTCAAAACGGAGCTGAAGATCGGGTTCAGATTGCGGCGATCCGCAGGCCATCGTAGCTCCCCTGCTCCGCGCTTTTTCCGGCGAGTTCTTGCCGCATTTTCCCAATAGAAAACCGGTCGTGGGCCGAAAGTTCAATTCAAACCAAGCATCTTCGACTGCGTCTGTTGCAGTCGTTGGTGGCCGTGTCGGATTCGGAAAGAACCCGTTTGTACATTGGACCTTAGCTGGCTTATTTCATCGGCAGCAGGGACCGCTGCAATTGACGGGAAACGTCAACATCGGTTCTTTGCGTCCCTAGCGGAGCATGCCAGCGGTGACAGCATGCAAGGTGAGTGCTCGTAGTAGCTTGAGTCGGCAGGCTGGCGACGATGCCGGCTGGGGCCTCAGAAAAGTTTCTGCAGGCAGGGTCAGGTATTTTTGGACCAACCAGCCCGCGGTACGGCGTGAAATACTGGCGTTGAGTTTTCAATCAGGGACTCTACAGCCCGTTCCGCTGTCGCGAGGCTTTCGGAATCGGGATGATAGATTAGTTGCAGATCGAAGCGGCGTGTTTCACCCGCTGCGAGTGGGACGACACGCCCCTCGTTCGCCTCAAACGACCTCGGATTCGGATAGTTAGTGGCCGGTTCCAGGCCCGTGACGAAGCCATCCGGCTCAAGCGGTGTGTTTTTCCATTGGGAGAAGCAGGGTAATTGGTTTACGTTGTAGCAGACACTGAAACCATCCTCGCCATCGGCCCCTTTCAAAACAGCTCGGGTGCGGCCTTCTTGGTCGGCTAGCAGATTGAAGAAGTGGACTTGTTCCTCGGCCGCTGCCGTCGGTGGCCCGTAGGTGTTCCAGCGACTCACATCGTCCACGGCATTCTCGTCACGCGGGGCCATTTCCTTTACGGGCAACAGTAATTCTGCACCCGGGGTATGGAGAGGTGGGCCAAGATTGATGTGATAAAGCAACTGCATTTCACCGGCATTTCCGGACAGATTACTTACTTCATCTCGAATATCGATGGTCATATCCCCGGGGTGCAAGCGAACGGTAGAGACCAGTCGCAGCTTGTGGAAATGAAACCTTTTTTCATCGACAATTCCTCGCACAGTGATTGCACCGGAGGATTCGTCCAGCGAAACATCAAGCCTGTGGGCCGGAAGATTTGCGATATGTCCGTGCAGGGGGTAGATGAGTTGCCCTTGCGCGGCAAACTCTGGGGCGCCGTTGCTATAGAGTCCGCAGCGGACGAGAAGTTCGTCAAATCCATCGAGCCAGCCGAGGCCACTCGGTTCGCTGACCGGAACCCATTGGGGATGAACTGGGCCTGCAATGGGGGAACGCCATCCCAATTCGACATCGTTTGCCCATGCCTTCCAGAGTCCCAGGCCACGTTCTGGGAGGATCGCCACGCGAATCTGTCCGTTATCAATGGTGAGCAGATGCAGGCCCTCGCGCAGCCCACCGCGGAGCAGTTCGTAATCGATGCGACAGTCCTCTGCCGCGGCACTGATTTCCGCGCCCCTGACGGAAAGACAATCAAGCACACTTGATTTTTCGGTATTGATTAGCGTCCAGGTTTTAATTGCCATCGGCTTATCCTCTTCCAAGATCTGCGATCCAATCGATTTGCTCAGTCGATATAAATCTAGGATTGTGGTGTCGAAATTTCCAGTCAGGCCTTG
>JAUWIQ010000160.1 GCA_030605285.1 Planctomycetota bacterium | reverse complement strand
TGTATTTCAACTGATCGTTGGCCCATTCTTTACGCGACCTGGGATCATCGGTCGGCTGGTGCATGACGTGACACGACATACAGGTCATCTGCTGTGCCGGATCCTCATGGGTGAAGCAGGGTGTTTGCAGCAACCCGTTGTATTCGCGGCCTGAAATGCGGACCATGCCATCATCCCAAAACGTGTGAACATCCGATTCCTTAATACGCAGATAATCCTCTAGTTTATCACCAGGCTGAAACGGGAATCCATCACGCAACCACTTGGCGCGGTCTTCCTTGGTCTTGAATTCGACTGCAGCGTGACATTCGCCACAGACCTCCGAACTGCGCCTCGGTGACAATTTATTCGGCTGCACGATTGCCAAATCCTCCAATCCGAGACCGGCATTCTGAATGTGCTCCGCACCCGCCCCATGGCACGCTTCGCAAGCGATGCCAAAATCGGTCACATGAGTGTCATAATGACCGTCGTTTCGAATCCGCGGCACCGGATTCGTAGTATGGCAACGGTCACACACTTGATTCCAAGCACCCACGAGATTCGGTGGATTGGGGTTACCCGGTGGCCGCAGAAAACTTGCCCCATACGTTGTCCAACGATTCAAATCCATACGGTAGGTAAATGGCGCACGCTCCAATGTCCGCCCCTGCCCCGAAGCAAACCAATAGCCCTGAGCATGATGAGAACCGGTCAGGAGCACGATCGGTCGCCGCACAACCTGAGACTGGCCGGCTGCGTCGATTTCTTCCTGTTCGACCCACAGCTGATCACCATCCTGTCTGAGCGTCACCTTTTTCGTCGCCGGGTCCGCAAATTCAATATCCACATCGTCAAAGGAGGCTGCGGTGGTCTGTGCGCTGGCAACCTGCGTCATCGTGCGGTGGTAAGAATCGTACCAAGTATCGTAGTTATGCTCGTGGCACTCTCGGCAGGATTCGGAACCGGCATAACCATTACTCGGCACAGCAATGGGCCGGTCCTTCGTGCTGACTTGCTGTGAAACGATCACCCGCCCGTCACGATTGATAGAATCAGAAGGCTCTCGCTGGATTACGAAAACAACGAGCAGCGCGCAGACGGCGATCAGACACAATCCAATCAGAATGCGCCGGAGGGGTGTGATCAATTTATCGCCATCGTTCATGAATCCGTCGAATAATCAGACGCGTCTGTTGAAGAGATTAACAGCCGATCTACTACTCATATTATCATAAGTATTGACCCGATGCACTCAAACAACGCAGCAGTCCTAGCCAGCCGTTCCACTCAGCCAGCTTGGTTTACTCAATATTGCTGGCAGTGTATACTTTTCTGTTCTTCCCGATGTCATAAATCTTCTCCATCTTAAGTTTTTACATTGGCCGGAGGCCCCGAGCGGCATGCCACGACACCCAACGAGATTGTTGCCCGCATGGTCAGCCTTCTTACTTTTTTTCTCCGGCATATGGCTCTCAGCGTGCCGGAACGACGGGCCCACACCGACTGCGCCCAACGCCCCGGTCTCCAGCAAGCCGGTGAAGTTGCCGATTCCATCAACAGAAATTTTTGGTCCTCCCTGGATGGAAGACCGCAAGCAGGCACAACTGGCGACCGTGCCGCAGTTCAAGGTGTTTCACGATTTTCAATTCGCTGATAAGCAGCCAGAGAGTGGTATTACATTTGCGCACAAGATTGTCGATAACTCCGGTAAGTTCTATCTCGCAAATCACTACGACCATGGCAACGGCCTCGCAGTCGCCGATGTGGACCAAGATGGGCTACTCGATATCTATTTTACGACCCAGTTGGGAGACAACCAGCTTTGGCACAATTTGGGACAGGGTCACTTTGAAGACTGGACGGAGCGATCGGGCGTCGCCGCAGGAGACCGAGTCGGTGTTTCCGCATCGTTTGCAGATACGGACAACGATGGTGATCCGGATCTTTATGTAACGACTGTTCGCGGGGGCAATCTTTTCTTTGAAAATGATGGGACGGGTAAATTCCGCAATCGCACCGAGCATTCGGGGCTCGGATACGTAGGGCACTCGTCGGGAGCAACCTTTTTTGATTTCAACCGCGATGGCCTGCTCGATCTGTTCTTAACCAATGTCGGGGATTACACGACCGAGGAAATTGGACGTGGAGGCTATTATATCGGCGACAAGGCTTCCTTCGGCAACCATCTGTTTGCCAGCAAATCCGAACAGAGCATTCTCTACCAGAACCAGGGAGAAAATCGCTTTGTGGATGTTTCCCAAGATGTCGAGTTGACCGATACGGGTTGGACGGGTGATGCCAATGCACTCGACCTAAACGAGGATGGCTGGCCCGATTTGTACGTACCGAACATGCAGGGCCACGACGAATACTATGAAAATGAAGGAGGCAAACGCTTTGTCCGCAGGAGTCGCGAGGTCTTCCCGGAAACCCCTTGGGGGGCCATGGGGATTGGCGTGTTTGATTACAATCAAGACGGACAGATGGATATTTTAATTACCGACATGCACGTCGATATGTGGGATAGCGCATCGTTCAATACGATGGTGCCGGATTATGAAAAAAACAAACTACCCGATCCTTACAAATATCAATCGGCAGGCTACCTAGCCAGCGATGGCAAGCACATCTGGGGCAATGCTCTCTTTAAAAACAATGGGGAGGGAAAATTTACAGAAGTTTCCGATACCGTCAACGCGGAAAATTATTGGCCCTGGGGTCTGAGTATCGGCGACTTGAACGCCGACGGTTACGAGGATGTTTTCATTACGGCAAGTATGAATTATGGGTTTCGGTATGCGGTAAACTCCGTGTTGCTAAATAATCTTGGCGAAGAATTTCTGGATAGCGAATTCATCGTCGGTGTGGAACCTCGGCGAGATGGTCAGACCGCCACTGCCTGGTTCGAGCTTGATTGCGATGGTGACGATCAATCGCACGTACTCTGCAAAGCCCGTGAAGGAAAGTTTGAGGTCTGGGGTGCCTTGGGATCCCGGTCATCGGCAATTTTTGATCTCGATCAAGACGGCGATCTGGACATCGTTACCAACGATTTTAATTCCGAGCCTATGGTTCTGGTGAGTAATCTTTCCGACCAGAAACCGCTAAATTACTTGAAGCTCAAGCTCATCGGTACCGAATCAAATCGTGACGGACTGGGAGCCCGGGTGATCGTGACGACCGACTCCCAGACGCTGCATAAGTACAACGACGGCAAATCGGGATTTCTTTCCCAAAGCCAGTACCCACTGTACTTCGGATTGGGAGATGAAAAGAACATCAAGCAGATTGATATTCAATGGCCCTCGGGCAAGACGCAAGTCATTCCGGGTCCTATCGCATCGAATCAGCAACTGAGGATTGAAGAGGAGTAAGCAGCGAACAACTCCAAGGCCTTCAATGAACAATTTTCCTTGTACGGTGTTTGCAGCGTGGTAGGGAGCAGTATGCCGGACCGCGCATAAGGGGGGGGATTCGTCACGATGTCCTCTAAGCTAAGAACCGATTCTCTTGTAGAGGCACGAAGATGCGGCTTTACCTCCTAGTTGCCAACTTCATGGTGATTTTCGCGTGGGGCTGCGGCTCAGGTGACACCCAGGGGACCCCCTACCCCGCGACAAACCCCTCGAAAACAGCTGCCACGCCCCTCCTCAAACCGGTTGGGCGCACTCGTGAATCGGTCCGCGCGGAGGGATTCATCCCACGCGAAGCGCCCTGGCCCGGTAGTCCGCAATTTCACCGCACCGAAGGGTATGTCGGTTCGTCTGCCTGCAAAGAATGTCATGCGGAGCAGCACCATAGCTGGGACAATTCGTACCATAGCACGATGACCCAAGTCGCAAGTCGTGCCACGGTGATTCCCGAAATCAAGGACGTTGAACTTGCCTACCAGGGGCGCGAAGGATCACTCGAGTGGCGCGACGACGAGTTATGGGCAACCGTCACCGATACCAAGGGGACGACCGTCCAGAACCGCGTGGTGCTCACGACAGGCTCTCACCATGCTCAGGCCTTCTGGTACCAGACAGGGGATACCCAAGTCGTACAGATGTTCCCATTTGCCTATCGGATTGCCGAACAGCGCTGGATCCCCGTGCAAACGGCATTTTTGCTCCCGCCCGAGATGGAAAAAAGCTTTTCATTCGCCGCAGGGGTATGGAACCATTCGTGTAGCCAATGTCATGCAACATCTACCAAACCGCTCGTTACCACCGCCGAGCAGATGCAGACCCAGGTTGCCGATTTTGGTATCGCCTGCGAAGCCTGTCACGGGCCGGGTGAAGAACACATCCAAGCGGTACGCGAACAGAAGACAGAGAACCTGCAGATTGTAAATCCGAACGACCTGGATGCAAAAATTTCCTCGCAGGTCTGTGGCCAGTGTCATGCCGCTATTTCACTGGCCGACAAGGGGGCAACGGCAGACTGGTTGCAGCACGGGTGGCGTTATCGTCCTGGTGAAGAGCTTGACAAAAGCAAGACTATTATCCAGCCCGCGGGCGATAGCGAAGCGCCGATTGATTCCGGTATCTTCTGGAATGATGGCACGGTCCGGGTCTCCGGTCGAGAGTTCAACGGCTTGCTAAAAAGCCCCTGTTACAACCACGGTGGAGACACCGGAAAAGTTCTGCGTTGCACAAGTTGCCACAACATGCACCTCGATACCGAGTCAGCGGATGAATTGGGGACGTGGTCCAACCACCAACTCAAACCCGATATGCGTTCCAACCTCGCTTGCACGCAATGTCATGAGGAGTACCGTGAGGAAGCAAAGCTGGTTGCCCACACGCATCATTCAGCGGACTCGGGGGGAAGCAACTGTATGAACTGTCATATGCCGTACACTAGCTACGGATTATTGAAGGCCTCACGTAGCCATCAAATTGAAAACCCTAGTGTGATGACCACCCTCGAAACCGGCCGCCCCAATGGTTGCAATCAGTGCCATCTGGACAAATCGCTTGGTTGGACCGCAGCGCATCTGAATCAATGGTACGGTATCGAATCTCCCGAACTGTCCGACGACGATCAAAATGTATCCTCTACCGTATTGTCCTGCTTAAAAGGAAACGCGATCCAACGTGCCCTGGCAGGCTGGACCATTGGCTGGCCGGAGGCACACAAGGCCTCGACCACGGACTGGGTTATTCCCTATTTGGGTTTTCTGCTGCAGGATAATTACCATGCCGTTCGGTTTATCGCAAATCGTTCGCTGCAAGGTTTTTCGGGATACGAACAATCCGGGTATGATTCGCTCGCCCCAAAAACCGATCGAGACCAGGCTGCCAGACAAATCGTACAGAAATGGCGTTCGCAATCGGACAGCGAAGGGACCACCGGTCCCGCCGTACTCATCGCTCCCGGGGGACAACCTATGATTAAACGGATTGACGAACTTCTGCAGCAGCGCGACCTGATAAAAATTTTCATCGGGGAATAGATCGTACGCTGAGTGCTTTTTATCCAGACTTCGTCTGTTTGAGAATCAGGGTTGGCTCGTGCTGTTTTCTTGTTGCAGCATCGATTGAATCCTGCGGAGATTGTGG
>JAUWIQ010000427.1 GCA_030605285.1 Planctomycetota bacterium | reverse complement strand
CCTCTGGAACAGTTCTCCGTAGCCCCACGCACTTTGCTGAGAAATTGCCGTGGGCGGCTACCCCCTCTAGTACTCGGGCGCATACAATGGAGAGGAATCGTGATGCGCGTGCTGACAGACCGCTACCCGACCACGATGTGGCAGACAGCAAAAAGATATTTTACGAAAGACTTTTCATCCGGCCCCCGAAAGCAACGTGCTATGGCAACGGGACTCGAATCCGCACCGGCTTACGAACTAGCTCCCTACAAGCAACTCAGCAACGAAGAGCTTGCGCGCCGCATTGATACCGTCCGTACCGATCTGGGACGGCAACTCGTTATTCTCGGCCACCCCTATCAGCAGGACGAGGTCATCGCGCATAGCGATTTCCGTGGCGACAGCCTGCGACTGAGCCAGCTGGCGGCTGCCAACGAGGAGTGCCGTGCAATCGCTTTTTGCGGGGTTCACTTCATGGCGGAGACGGCCGACATTTTGGCAAACCGTCCGGAAAAACTAGCCGCTCGCAAGGGGCAACGTGTCTCCGTGGTGCTTCCCGATCTGGCTGCCGGCTGCTCCATGGCCGACATGGCAGAGATTGACCAAGTGGAAGCCGCCTGGACCGAGTTGGCAGAAACGATTGATACCGATGAGGTCACGCCTGTCACCTACATCAATTCCGCAGCGTCACTCAAGGCCTTCTGCGGTCGTCATGGCGGGATCGTCTGCACGTCGAGCAATGCGGCTGCCGTGCTTGAATGGGGACTGGCACAGAAGCGTCGCGTGCTGTTTTTTCCGGACCAGCATCTCGGCAGAAATACAGCTCGATCGATGGGCATCGAACTCGATCAAATGTCGGTCTGGGACCCGTCTGCCGAAGTTTGTGGTGGCAATCATCCCGAGGCACTCCAGGCAAGCCGGGTGCTGTTATGGAAAGGGCATTGTAGTGTCCACCAGATGTTCACGGCGGCACACGTGCAGCAGTTTCGGGAAAACTACCCAGGCATCAAGATCCTGGTTCATCCGGAATGTCCGCTGGAGGTCTTTGAAGCGGCTGACGTTTCAGGTTCTACCGGCAAGATCATTGAAACCGTGCAGGCAGCTCCCCCGGGAACCCAATGGGCAATCGGCACCGAATTGCATCTGGTTAACCGCCTCAAACAGGAACACCCGGAACAGGAAATCCACTTCCTCTCACCCATCGTCTGCATGTGCGCCACCATGTACCGTATCGATTTGCCCCACCTCTGCTGGTCTTTAGAAAATCTGGCCGCGGATTCCCCGGTAGGGCGGATCGAAGTCGATCGCGAGACGGCCGAATGGTCGCTCCTGGCACTCAACCGCATGCTGGCCCTCGGCTAGCTTGGGCTGGTTTCGGCAGTGGACTGCCACGGGTTTCGGCAGTGGACTGCCACGGAGCTTCTACTCATTTCGTGTCGGTTGATACTCGTGATCTCGACGCCGTTCCACAACCGCCTTGAGAATCCGATCGGGCGGCGCTGCCGCGGGATTTTCTGGATTGCGTCGTTGGAGCTTTGCTAGGACGTCCATGCCCTCAAGGATACGACCAAACACGGTATATTCACCATCCAAATGCTGGGCGGGTGTGAAGTTGAAAAAAAACTGCGAACCGGCTGTATTGCGCTCCGATTTTTTCGCCATGCTCAAACTACCGCGAAAATGACGACGGGCGGTATCGCCATAGGATTCGCAGGGTATCGTGTAGCCTGGTCCCCCCGTCCCATCTCCCTGGGGGCAGCCGCCCTGCGCCATGCGATGAGGCAGCACCCGGTGGAAGCTTAAACCATCGTAAAAGCCTTGATCAACAAGATGGACAAAATTTGCAACGGATAAGGGAGCCTCATTTTCAAATAACTCGACGACAATATCGCCTTTGTCCGTCGAGAGCCGGACACGGGGCAAATCGTCGGCCTCTAATTCCGCCTGGCGCAACTGCTGTTCTTCATCCCAAGCCTTTTCCCGATAAGCGATACTGTCAAGAAGCTGCTTGCTACTGCTGTCGAGGCCGCCTCCTTTTTCAGCCTCTCTAAAATAATCTCTTGCAAGTTGCGTCTGATTGGTCATGTAAGCAGCGATTGCAGTGGCCTCATACACATCTGCCGTCTGGAACCCCTGGGCAATCAGCAGCTGACCAATTTGGATCACGGGTTCAAAATCATCTCGGGTGAGTAAATCCTGGATCCGGATTTGCAAGAATTCACCCGCCTCCTCTTTGGAATCCCCCCCTTGGGAAACCTGTCGCTCGGCAACTCGGGAAAATTGGGCCAATGCCTGTTCTCCCTCAATGATCGCATCGGCGTATTTCTGCTGGAGTGATGAGCGCTCTTCACCGACTGCAGTTGAGATTTGATCGCGGAGCCGCCGTACCTCCTGTAAATGGCCTTGCCACTGCTCCAAGGAAGTAGGATACGCGTCGGAGGAGCGCTCCTTGACTTCGCCCCAGGCGGGTGAGCTCCATAATACGCTGAGCAAAACTAGCAGGAATGGTCTTAACATCTTGATTGTCTTCGCTGGCAAACTCTGTCCTGATACACCACTACAAAAAGCGACGGCACCATTTTAATGGCTGAGCCGCTCGGACAAAACGCCTCTCGAAATAACGCATGCCGCTGCGAAATCCTGCGGCAGGACGGCTGTGGCAACTGTCGGCCGCTGCTCTCCGAGGCCAAATTGCACGAACCGGACGACCCTGGCAGCTCCCCCCTGACTCGTCGGCGGAGAACCCAAGCGATAGAATAGCCCGGTTTAGTAAAAGCCGCTTCCGGCATAGGCGATTGGCGATGGCGCAGAGAAAAAAAAATACCCGTCGGTCTTCCGAAACGACGCGTGAGGCGATGCCTCTACGGATCGTGGGGGGGCGATTTCGAGGTCATAAACTGACTTATCATGGTGACCCTCGAACAAGACCCATGAAACATCGTGT
>JAUWIQ010000368.1 GCA_030605285.1 Planctomycetota bacterium | reverse complement strand
TGGCATGTCGGTTTTCGGCGCCAATCGCATGGGCGCCAAGGGCATGGGCGCCAAGGGCATGGGCGCCAAGGGCATGGGCGCCAATCGCATGACTGCTTACGGCGAAGCGTGCGACCCCAATACGGCGGGGCGTTTTGCAAATTGCCAGATCCACCAAAACCCTCGAGCTTATGTGGGACCCGCTGGTCCTCCAACAGCCGCAGTCACGTATCCCTACTACACGACGCGGGGTCCGCGAGATTTTTTCCTGGCCGATCCGTTGACCATTGGCCCCTAGCCTGATCGGGCGGTGCGTCGCATATCTCGGCAACTGGCGGCGAGAGTTTTCGCAATGCGCGTAGTTTTTTTCGCGGTGCGTTGCCGGATTTCAGTCATCGCGGCTCAAGATGAGCGAGATGTTTTGGCCACCAAAACCGAAACTGTTGGAGAGTGTCATTTGACATTTTCCCTCACGCGATTCATTGGGAATATAGTCCAAGTCACATTCGGGGTCTGGCGTTTCGTAATTGATCGTCGGTGGCAGCACACCATCGCGCATGGCCAGAAGGCATACGATCAACTCGGTAGCCCCAGCGGCAGCAATCAAATGCCCCATCATGCTCTTGGTACTTGAGACCGGTATTTTATAGGCCAACTCACCGAATGTCTTTTTGATCGCAAGTGTTTCTACTTTATCATTGACACTCGTTCCGGTGCCGTGGGCATTGATATAGTGAATTTGGTCCGCTGTAATGCCCGCGTCTGCAACGGCTGCCCGTATGCAACTGATGGCACCACGCCCTTCAGGATGGGTATCCGTAATGCGGAATGCATCGGCAGTCGATCCATATCCTTTGATTTCACCATAGATCTGCGCACCACGTGCCTTGGCATGCTCCAGTTCTTCGAGCACGACCATTGCCGCGCCCTCACCCAGAACAAAGCCGTCGCGGTCGCGCTCGAAAGGTCGGGATGCGCCCTGGGGATCTTCATTGCGTGTGGAGAGTGCCGTCAATAGATTGAAGCCTGTCACCCCGAAGGGGTGGATCATGCTGTGGGTGCCCCCAGAAAGCATCACATCCGCGTCTCCCCGGCGAATAAGCTCACGAGCTTCGCCAATCGCCTGACTGCTTGCCGCACATGCGGTGAGACAGTTTGCGTTAGGGCCTTGGGCGTTGAACATGCTGGCCAAGTGGCCCACCGGCATGTTCGGCTCCTGTTCAAGTTCATCGATTGGATTGAGAATCTCGATACCCGTTTTGACGAAGGCCGCCACGTCGATTTTGTCTTCCTCGCGGATTGCGGCAAGAACCATGCGTGTGAAGGTTTCAAAATCTTGTTGTCCTTCGCCGCTTCCCAGATAAACGCCGAATCGGGTGGGGTCCATTGTTTCACCAATGCCCGCTGCAACGACCGCCTGTTTTGCCGCTCCCGCTGCAAATTGCGTGTGTCGCCCCCGTTGCTTCCAGATTTTTGGATCGTCGAGTTGATCAGCAACGTCCCAGTCACGGACTTCCGCAGAGAAGGTTGTAGGAAATTGAGTGGCGTCGAAAGATTGGGTGTAGTCGACGCCCGATTCCCCGCGTTTCAGGCGACTCCACAACTCCTCCGGGTTGGTCCCTAGCGGTGTAACACAGCCCATTCCGGTGACAACCACTCGACGATTCATAAGAAAATACTCAGCAGCTCGTGGATTTGGATTTCGTCAGGAAGACTTGGAATCGACAGTTTCTGGAAGCTCCAGCTTGGATCCGTCCGCCTTCTTTCCAACTTCGAATAGTCTTAGTGATCGTAGCAGATCTTCGAAGTCATTAGGTTGGAAAAGCGGTCGATGCGCCGTTTCACGATCTATATGGGCAAAGAGAATTTCCGCTTCGGCTTGTAAGCGATCACCGATATGGCTCGTCGTTATAGCCCGGGCCCCCGTCTCTTCAATGGCCTCTAATTTGGCATGATAAGTCAGCGTGTCGCCAGGTACTGCACGACAATGATAAACCAGTCTGGGCACCTTGGCCAGGATCACCCGCTCGCGAAACTCATTGTATTCGCTAACCAGCATCCCGGCGGTCTGCGCCATGCCCTCCAAGATTAAAGAATGAGGCATGGTGGGGATGCCCAAAAAGTGATCGTGCAGGTGTTCCTCGGATAGCGAAACTGTTTTGATGGCGGTTGCCATCTGTCCGCTCACCATTTCGGTAAAACGATCAATCCAAAACCACCGCATAACCGCCTGCTATCCTTTTCTCTGCCTCGGTCAAACTTTGCTCTCTACATAGTTGCACATATCCTGGACCGTCAAAGAGGTCGCAAATTCTTGGACCAGGGGGTTCTTCTCAAACGTACTCAAATCGGCAAAGGGCATCCTTTTTTTTAATTCGACAAGCCCCTCCGGGTTGATTTTTCCATCAGCAACATAATCCGTATTTGTGAGAATATCCTCGGGAAACAATTCGCCACGAGGAATCTTTATGTCAAAACTCTTTTCCAGTCGGAACACGATATCTAAAAAGTCGATCGATTCGGCTCCCAGGTCACCCACGAGTGTAGCACCAGGGGTGACTTCCTCGTCATCCACACCAAGTGCATCGACGAGTGCATCTCTTACTTTTTCAAACACTTCTTCTTTTGACGGCATCGAGAATCTTCCTCCCCATTTATGATATTGCAGTATGTAAGTCTCACGTGCTCGACACTTTAATCCAAGCCCACTTGTCCTTCAACTTCTAAGCGCCAGCAGGCCTTCAGCAGGAAGCGGGCGATAAAGCCGTTGAAATAGACATCGCAGGTCGTTCTTTGCTCGTTCGTCCAGCGGTGCATCTTCAGGATTGGTTTCTGAGAGATTGTAACGTTCCAAAATAAGCCTTGCACTGACGTGCGGCTTGCCATCGACGGTGCCTTCGGCTTTAAAAGTGGTTGTCAGTTCGTCCTGCTTCAATTGCTTCGCCGTAAGCACCAACTGGGAGCCCGGTTCAACAAAATCAGCATATTTTATATTTCGAGCTTCCTTCAAAAGCACAACGCTATGAGCAAAATCCTCGTCGTGACGTACCAGCCAAGCCCCAGTCTGTGTCATGGCCTCAAGCATCAAGACCCCCGGGAGTACCGGAAACAAGGGGAAATGGTCCGACAAATATTCTTCGGCCAAAGAAAGATTTTTAACCGCAGTAATCTCTTTGCCAGCCTCAAGTTCCACAATGCGATCGATCAGCGTAAAACGCATGGCGCTGCTTTAAGTGGGGGGTGTTGTCCCACAACTCCCGCTTTCATCGACCGAACGGGCCCTATTCGGATAAACGACCGAGTATATATCGCCCGTTGGTTCGCCTCAACCGCTCAACAGAGAG
>JAUWIQ010000021.1 GCA_030605285.1 Planctomycetota bacterium | reverse complement strand
TTTTACTTGCTGTGGATCCATAGACGTTATCGTACCCTAGGTGTCCATGATTCGCCATCGAGTACGGTGAACCCGAAACGGGACAGCACCTTTTGGGTGGCTTGACACGTTGGTTCCTGTTGCGGTCGAATTATGGCTTCCGGGGAGGGGGTCCTGAACCGGAGGATGATTCTGTCGAGAATCCGTCCGTTGTCACGCCCGGGCCTTTTGCTGAATAGACATTTCTATGAGTCGATATCAATTGCGACGGGATCGATTGCGAAGGCTCATTAAAAAATCGGGTGTCGATGGTTTTTTAGTGACCAACTTTACAAATGTAACTTATCTCAGCGGGTTTACCGGCGAGGATAGTTTTTTATTGATCCTACCCGCCGGCGAGATTGTGCTCTCGGATCCAAGATATACCACCCAACTCCAGGAAGAATGTCCAGGAATGGATTTGGAAATTCGGCCTCCGGGAACCGCGATGCTTGCCTCGATTCGTAAGGTGTTGCGACGGGCGAAATGTAAGGCAGTGGGTTTCGAATCCGATTCCTTGACGGTGGGCTTGTACGGGTCGTTGGTAGAGGGAATTGACGCGGTGCAGTGGGTCCGCTGCCAGGAAATGGTAGAGCGATTGCGGAGGATCAAAGATCGCGATGAAATTCGGTCGATCCGAACTGCGGTCATGCTTGCAGAGAGATCGTTTCAAGTAATCCGCTGTGGACTGCGAGCCGAAGAGCATGAACGGACAGTGGCCCACGCTTTGGCAAGTGAGATCCGGCGTTTTGGCGGTCGAGGTTGTAGTTTTCCCCCGATCGTGGCGATTGGCCCGCGCAGCGCCCTGCCCCATGCCAGACCCCAGGATATTCCGCTCTGCGGGCATGGCCTGTTGTTGATCGACTGGGGCGCCGATTCGGCCGATGTATACAAGAGCGACTTGACGCGTGTATTGCTCACCGGTAAAATTTCGCCCAAACTTGAACGTATATATCGACTTGTGTTGAAAGCACAACAACGGGCCATCAAGGCCATTCGTCCTGGTGCGATCTGTGCCGAAGTGGATGCCGTGGCGAGAAAGGTCATTGCGGATGCCGGGTTTGGCAAGTACTTCGGGCAGGGGTTGGGCCACGGCATTGGTCTGGACATCCACGAGGGGCCGCGGCTCTCTACCGTCAATACCGAACCGCTCAAAGCGGGCATGGTGGTCACGGTGGAGCCAGGTATATATTTGCCTGATATTGGGGGTGTTCGTATAGAGGATGATGTGTTGGTGACTCGGGACGGCTGCGAGGTCCTTACCCGCTTGCCGAAAGACTGGGACAGTGCGGCGACGTTTCTCGTTTGAGTGGACAGGTTAAAGCAGTAACAGTTGGATCTCGGAAAATAAGCTTCTAGGGAGATGCCTATGACAGCGTCAGGTTTAGGCGATGTCTTTGATGTCAAAAAGATTCGCCGACTCGTGCAACTGATGAAGGAACATGACCTTTCCGAGGTCGATTTGGAACAGGGCGAACAGCGGATCCGGCTGCGTCGTGGTGGTGACGTTGTCGTGCAGGCGCCATCCCCGACGACCCCGGTGCAGTTGGCCCCTCAGGCTTCTGTGGGCCTTGGTACCGACGAAGCGGCTTTAGCGGTAATTAAGAGCCCGATGGTGGGCACATTCTATGTCTCGTCGTCTCCAGAAGCGGCACCCTTTGTAAAGATTGGCGACCATGTCGGGCCCGATTCGCCCGTCTGTATTATTGAGGCGATGAAGGTATTTAATGAAATACCCGCAGAGGTTTCCGGCAAGATTGTTGCAGCCCTTGTCGAAAATGGTGATCCTGTCGAGTACGGACAAGCGCTCTTTAAAGTGGATGTCTCGGCGTAGCTATCAATGTACAAGAGAATTCTCATAGCGAATCGTGGCGAGATTGCCCTAAGGATTATCCGCGCGTGTCGAGATTTAGGGATCGAATCCGTCGCGATCTATAGTGAGGCGGATCGAGACGCCCACTATCTTGAACTTGCGGACGAGGCTTTCTGTGTTGGCCCGGCGCGTAGTGCAGAAAGTTATCTGAAAATTGATCGTGTCATCAGTGCCGCTGAAGTCGGTAATGTGCAGGCGATCCACCCGGGATATGGATTTCTAGCCGAAAACGCGCACTTCAATGAAATATGCCGCAGCTGCAAGATCGACTTTATCGGCCCTTCTCCAGAAGCGATGAATCTGCTGGGGGACAAAAATCGTGCCCGGCTATTGGCCCGGGAGGCGGGGGTCCCCGTGGTGCCCGGCAGCAAGGGGTTGATTGACAATGAAGCGATGGCACTAGAAATCGCGCACGAAATCGGATTTCCCGTTCTGGTCAAGGCTTCGGCGGGAGGCGGTGGTAAAGGGATGCGGGTGGCTTTGAACAATCTGGCACTCAAGCAGGCACTGCAGCAGGCCCAGCGGGAAGCGGAAGCTGCCTTCGGTGACGCCAGCATCTACCTGGAAAAATATATTGAGCATCCCAGACATATTGAGGTCCAGGTGGTGGCCGACCATCACGGCAATGTGGTTCATCTTTGGGAGCGAGATTGCAGCGTTCAGAGACGGCATCAAAAATTGATTGAGGAAAGCCCTGCACCGCATCTTGACCAGAAAACAAGAGAGGCGATCTGCGATGCCGCGGTCAAGATGGTTCGAGCGGCTAATTATACCAATGTTGGAACCGTCGAATTTATTATTGATAGTGAGGGTAATTTCTACTTCATTGAAGTCAACGCCCGTATCCAAGTGGAGCATCCGGTTACGGAGATGGTGACGGGGATTGATCTGATAATAACCCAACTACGTATCGCTAGTGGTGAGGAACTTCCATTCAGGCAAGAAGACATTACGCTTTCGGGGGCAGCAATTGAGTGCCGGATCAACGCAGAGGATCCCGAGAAGAATTTCCAGCCATCGCCAGGACGCATCACTCAGATGATCGTGCCGGGTGGACCTGGGGTGCGGTTCGATTCTCATGCCTATGCTGGGTATACGGTATCTCCCCATTATGATTCGATGGTGGGGAAGATCATTGTCCATCAGCCGACGCGGCAGGAGGCGATCGATTGCATGCTCCGGGCTCTGGATGAGTTGCAAGTGGAAGGCATTATGACCACCAGATCCCGTCATCAGGAAATCCTCAGACATTCTGCGTTTGCAGAAGCGCGGATCGACACGACCTTTGTAGAGCGGACGTGGGGCAATTGATCGCTCCCAGTAAAACCCCGCAAAGGATCCGCGGATACTATTCTCTTGGTCTACCCAGAGCTTGTCTCAGTCGCTGAGCGTTTTTCGTTTGGTTGGCCGAATCTGCTCATAGGGAGAGTGGTTGTTTTTCTCAACCGCGATAAAATAGCAGGTCGTACGAAATCTCCTCGTCGCAGACGGGTTCGATTTTACGGAGAATCAATATGTCCCCCGACTCATCGCTTTCCCCGCCCCCAGTAGCGGAGACAAGTTTCCGCCGCGTCGCCATTGTCTTTGCCGGTGGACCTGCTCCCGCTGCAAATGCTGTAATCTCGGCGGCTGCGATCTCATTTTTGCGGAATGGGATTGATGTCCTAGGGATTAAATACGGCTATTCTGGTTTGATCCATTTCGGCCCAAACCAGCCCATGCAGCGGGACCGAGACTACATCGTGGTCGATCAAAAGGCCTTGCGGCGCACTCGCAACTCACAGGGTATTATGATTGGAACTGCGCGTGACAACCCGGGTAAACAGGTCTCCAATCCGGGATACCTCAAGGATCCCAAACGAACGGCGCCGTTGCGTGCGGTTTACGAGGGGCTTTGTTCGTTAGACGTGGATGCATTGATCTCAATTGGTGGCGACGACACGCTCAAGACTGCCAATAAGCTGAAGATGTTCCAGGACCTTCTGCCGGCAAGCGCTCATAGGATACCTATCATCCATCTGCCAAAAACAATTGACAATGATTATTCCGGTATCGATTTTACATTTGGATACTTCACCGCAGTCGAGACGTTAGCAGATGAAATACGCAACGTGGTCATGGATGCCGAGGCCAACAAGACATATTTTCTCGCCGAAACCATGGGGCGTAGTGCTGGCTGGCTGGCCTATGGTGCGGCCATTGCTGGAGAAGCAAGTCTGGTGATTAGTATCGAGGACATCGTGGGTAAATATCGGGAGGAGGAAGAAGTGGTGGATCCCGAGACCGGCCAAGTTCTGGTCCGGCCCATTATGAATGTCAAAAACGTCATTCAACGTATCGTTGAGACGATGCGGATTCGTGAAGAACAGGACCGCAAACAATTTGGGGTAATTGTGGTCGCTGAAGGCCTTGCAGAATTTCTACCCGAACAATATCTCCGCGGGGTCCCGCGTGACGATCATGGCCACATAGCGATTGCAAAGATTGATCTTGGTCGCAAGCTGGCGGCCATGGTGAGCGAAGAATTTCAACGCCAAACGGGGAATCCCAAAAAAATTACCCCCCTGCAATTGGGCTACGAATCGAGGTGTGCTAAGCCGCACGCCTTTGACGTGATGTTGGGCAGTCAGTTGGGTGTGGGTGCCTATCGAGCTTTGGTGGAACATCGGCTGAATGGAGTCATGGTTTCGGTTAAGGGACAGTTAGAATTAACGTACGTTCCATTTGAACAACTGGTGAATCCAGAGACACTTGTAACGACAGTGCGTTACATCCAATCAGGTTCAGATTTCCAGCAACTGGCGAGATTTCTCGAGACGTACGCCAACGAGCGTTAGCTTGCAGTTTGCAGGCAAGGTCCCTTCGATTCTCGATTGGGGTTGATCCAAGGTTGGCAATCAACTGCTGAGAGTGCCCTTGGTGCTTGGAACACCAACGACGCGGTCATCACGCTCGACTGCCATCCGCAGTGCCCGAGCTGTCGCCTTGAAGATCGCTTCACTTACATGGTGACTATTCCGTCCGTAGTGGACAACCACGTGGAGGTTGCAGAGCAGGTTGGCAGCAAACGCTTGGCAGAAATCTTCGACGAGCTGACTATCGAAGTCACCAATGGTTGGAGTCGCAAATTCTGCTCGAAAGCCAAATGCGTAACGACCGCACAGATCAATGGCAACAGTCGCCAGAGTCTCCTCCATCGGAAGGGTGAAGTGTCCGTATCGACGTATTCCGGATTTGTCGCCAAGCGCTTCTTTCATCGCTTGTCCCAAGCAAATCCCCACATCTTCGACGGTATGATGTTGGTCGATATGCAGATCCCCGTTGGCGGTAAGCGTGAGATCAATGCAACTGTGCTTGGCCAAAAGCGTGAGCATATGATCCAGAAAGCCAATGCCGGTTCGGATATTGGAGCTGCCATCCCCGTCGAGGTTTACGGTGACTTGGATCTCTGTCTCCTCAGTTTGACGATGTGTGGTGGCGATTCGGGGCATGGTGGCGTCTGGGGTTTTGGAATGCCTGAGCCCAACATGCGGCTCGGTCCAAGTAGGCTTGGTGCGATATTGTATCGTTATATCTCTTCGGCGATTTTGCAGCCCTTACTTTTTCTCCACCCTGAAATATCTGCTTTCAGGCCGGAGGATGGGGCCGCAAAATGGGGGAGCCCCCCACAATTGCTGAAAATTCGGCCCAGGGGTGGCTGTTTTCCGCGTATTCACCTAGAATACAGGCCTGATGGGTTGCCCCCCCAGGGAACCCCCTGCAGTGGGGCTGTTCGTAAGTCCCCCACTAGATTGCTCGTCCTGGGGCGACCATTAGGTTTTGCCGTAGCCTGGGATCGTTGAAATCCGGTTCCGCCGGGGCCAAGCGGAGATACTTTGAGAGCTTACCATCATGCCGATTAGAATTTTGATCGCCGATGACCACGAGGTTGTGCGGATTGGCTTACGTAGCCTATTTGCGGGGACCGAGGTGGTGGTGGTTGCGGAGGCGGGTACCGGAGTCGCTGCCCTTGAGGCGGGTCTGACCCAAGATTTGGATCTCGTGTTATTGGACGTGCGGCTGCCCGGTGGGGATGGGTTGCGGGTCTTGAGCCGGCTCAAAGATGAAAAACCAGAACTTGCTGTACTTATGATTTCAACATACGACAACGCGACTTATATGGCGCGCAGTGTTGCCTTGGGAGCCAATGGATATTTTTTAAAGGATGTTGAGAAAGAAACTTTATTGGATGCCGTTACCAGGGCGGCCACGGGCGAAATGGTCTGGCGGCGTGAAGAGTTGCGGAGGGTCACCGGTGCCCTCTCAACACCGCGGATGCCAGTGGATGTGGAAGTGCCTCTGACACAGCGTGAAAGCGAAGTGCTCCATCAGTTGGCGCATGGCCTTACAAACAAGGAAATTGCCCAGGCGCTATCTATCAGTTACGAAACAGTCAAAGAACACGTCCAACATATTCTGCGTAAAATTGGTGTCTCAGATCGCACGCAGGCTGCGGTTTGGGCAGTTCGTCAAGGTCTTGTCTAGTTTGTACTCGTCGGTCAAGGTGGCTAGCGGTCGCCGTTTGTCAATTGCGCACCCTCGATATTATTCGGCAGGGCGTTATGGTCCACAGATGATTTTACCTCGGTATTTATCACGCAATTCTTGTGGGCAACTCGTAGCGCCGTGGTTTGGGTTGATTAGTTTGGTGGTGACCGGCGGAGATCTGTGGGCCGCAACGACCATTCTTGTTAATCAGACGCCGCATACGATCCTTGCAGAGTTTCCCCATGATTCGGGCGGCAGCCATCGGGTGACTCTGCACGCGAAAGAAGTCGTACCGCTCCCGATCCGGGGAATGGTCTCCTTTGATTACTGGATTGACGGCAAAAAATTTACAGGGACACTTCGGCCAAATACGATTTACCAATTCTTGCTTGACGACCTCCAGCAGGTAAAGTTGCATCGACTTGACATGGGTGGGCCCAAAGTGCCGCGCCAGGTAAAAGGTAAAGGGACCTTACAAACACGGCGACCGGGCGTCATCAAGATAAAGATTGCAGTGGATGAGGACGAAAAAACAAGACGGCCGATATGGGAAAAGAAGTTAAGAGATCGAATTGAGGCGGCATCGCGGTTGCTGGAAATCTTCACGGGCATGCGTTTGGAAGTCACGGTGGTCAGTCGCTGGCAATCGAATAATGAGATTACAAGTTTTGATAAAACACTCCACGAGTTTACCCAAGAAGTTCCCGCCGCCCCTGCTCAACTGATGATCGGGTTTACGAGCCAATACAATTTGCGGCGCGGGCGTTCGCGTCTTGGCGGCACCTTTGGGCCGCTGCAGAGGCATATTTTAATTCGGGAATACGGTCCGCAGATTGGAGAAGCCGAGAGGCTGGAAGTGTTGCTGCACGAGCTAGGGCATTATCTGGGGGCGGCCCATAGCGTAGACAAATCATCTCTGATGCGGCCCGTCTGGGGGGATGATCAGGCGAACCGAAGGAGTTTTCGTGTTGTCTATGATCCGGTGAATATGCTGATTATGAATCTGGTGAGTGAGAGGATGCGAAGACACGGATCGCACACAATAACCTCTATCCCGGTAGCGGATCAGGAGCGTCTCTTGGGCCTCTATCAATGGCTTGCGAAGGCCCAAGCCGGTGATTCCTCTGCAAACCGCATGGCCGCTGTTCTATGTCGTGATGTCTTAGGGCGCACTCAAGAAAAGAAAGTGGCCCCCGAAGTCCGCAATCGGGAAACTGCGGTCGAGCGGACGATCCGACTGAATTTTAAAAAATCGGTATTGCGGGTCATCAATGCGATCAATCGAGAGGCCGAAAGTCGACGGGATCGATCGCTGGTTGGTGACCGTCTGACCGAGGCCTATGTACGGGCCGCCGCCGCCGCTGCTGTCCAGTTGCCACCCCAGCATGCGTTGCAGGCTTTTTTTTTGGGGCTTGCAGTCGCCCTGGATCGAGGAGCCCTGATTCGCCGTTATGAGTCAGTTGCGGCGCTAATCCGCATTCAGGAGGATCTGGTGCAGCGGGCACGAAGGGATCGGTTGATCGGAAGCCCGACCCTCAGGGACCGGACCGGCCTCTTACAGCATTTCCTTTCCGCGGCGCTGCTGACGACACTCTCGGGTCCAGAGACGGCCGAATCCGTGACGCTGGTGAATGAACTGAACGATGCGGAGGGGATTACAGGTTTCAGGTTTGCTGACGTGATGGCTAATATTGCCGGCATCCGCTTCAGCCGGTCGTTGCATTCCGGCGAGGTCAAGCTCTCGCGGGTCGCACGTGAATTTACCGTGGATCGCTTCATTCCGCCGGCAAAAGAATGGTCCACCTCCTGGACTGACGCAGAACTCGAGGAGGAGTATGGTGGCATCCGGGATAAAGAGTTTCGGGAGGAGATTGAAAAAATTCGCAAGTCAGTAAACCGCCTGCCACCCTACCGGTTAAAGGCAATTGAAACAGATGCGTTGTAAAAAGGGGGTGTTCACCAGAAGTGAACGATGGGTTTTCACTTTCTAGTTTGCCAGATCTATTCCCATTGCGTAACGATTAAACATCACGAGCGTGTCCGCCACGAACGGCAATTAAGAAAGTAAGGAAGCGATTTTTCGCCGCCTCTCCTCGTGGACAGTCCGCTTCTCCTCACGAGCCAGCCATCCAATTGACTGCATCACGCGATTCCGTGGCGCATCACTCTTATTATGGAATTCGCTGATTGGCATAGGCCCCGTTCCATGAAGCAGTTGCCAGACATCTCCTGCAGTTTGGCCGAACATTTCCACCGCGCAAGAAGTGTTAGCCATCACCCTTTCTCCGCAAAAGATCCGAGTTTGAACCTAAGAGCGGCATTGTCGCGAATAATAAAACTAAAATAATCCGAGTGAAAAATCACGAAAAAGCCCGATCGGCTTTGCGGGAAATCCGATCGGGCTAATGGGTCACCATGAAAAAACGGTATTGGCCCGTAATGGGCATTTATCGTCACCTCATTTGTGTACGCGTTTCACCTAAGATTCATGGTGCATGTTCATTCTGTCCTCCGACTGCGGAGGATGCGGGTCCGCTGTAGTCGGAGGAGTCGAAAAAGGTCAGGTGTTATACGAAGCATCTTGCATGCCAATTGAACGCCGGGCGTGTCTTTCTTGACACCAGACCAATAAAAGTTTTAAACAAACGGTTATTACGGGGTGGTTAGGCATTGGCCCAGGCGACTGCTGGCGCCGCAGTCAGTCGAGCATGGGTGCGCTATCTTTGCAAAATTTACAAAAGACATCTTAAGCCAGCTTCGGCACCACTGCGTTCCGCATCGAGTCGCCATTCTTTTGGGTATTTATAGAAGATTCTTACGCAGTTTTAAGTTGATTGTCTGCGAGGATTAAGTACATTAAGGCAGCTTGCGGTGGAATCATTAAGGTCACCTCATTTGCGATCGATTCAATATGATTCAATCGTAGTGAAGGTCGCTGTTCCACAAAACCAATCAAGAGCGCAAGATCGCAGATGCGATTGATCTCTCGAGGGATGCCTGCAGCAACATGATGGATCGACTCGATTGCATCCTCCTCGAAAATGGTTCGGCTCGCTCCGGCAATCGAGAGCCGATGTGTAATGTAATTTCTGGTTTCTTCTAAGTCGAATGCGGGAATCAGGCACTGAACTGCGAATCGTTGTTCGAGTGCTCCATGATGTTTTAGCATTGGAAGTAATGACGGTTGGCCCGCCAAAAGAAGCGTAAGACTTGGGCCGGAGGAATGCTCGAAATTTAGCAAAAGTCGCACAATTTCCAATCCGTCGCAAGAATCCAAAAGGTGCGCCTCATCAAGAATGAGTACGGTATGATTCCCATTTTCAGCATTGGATTGTAGCAACACTTCAATCGCACGCACGTTTTGCGCTATGCTCGCCGCAGCGGCCGCGTCATCGTCGGCCCCCAGCTGTATGGTAATGTAAGCGAGTCGTGCTGTCGCATTCATTTTGGGATATACAATATGCACAAACGGATCGACGATTTGGGAGGTGTACTGTTTGAGGGTCTGCAGAAGCAACGTTTTTCCCAGGCCCGCCTCACTAACCAAAATCGCAGCACCGCGGCGATGGTCGATTGCATAGCGAAGTTTTGCCAGCGCCCCTTGGTGGGCTTGGCCAGGATAAAAAAAATCGGAGTCCAGGGCGGCTTCAAAAGGTCGCTTGATAAGCTGCCAGTATGTGTGGTACATGGTTTTGTCAGAGGTTCAAAGTGAATGGAGCCGCAGATTCTCTGCTTAAGCGGCTCGGGCCAGCGGAGGTGCATTGCGAATCACTCCAAGTGGCGCAATGCCGGCGGCTACTAAGATATTGGTTATTTCTAAAAGATTGGTCTTATTTGGGTCGGTCCCCGTATCAAGCAAAATTGCGGAATCGATGAAGGCGCCACAGGCTGCAAGCATAGAGCAGGCAGGCCCCTCGGACTCAATAGGCATTGCATCCACGAGCACCACATCGCAATGATCGCGCAAGCATTCCAGGATGGTAGGAAGTTCCAGATCTACGGGCCATAGGCTAGGGCATGTCTCGAGACTTAAGGGAAGAATAGCAAATCCATCAGCGAGCGATTCGATAAGGCATTCCGCTAACGGCTCCGTGTCTCCCGCAAGACTTTCCCATCCTGTGGGGGGAACGACACCAAGCAGGCTGGCAAGATGCGGCCGCTGCAAATCGGCATCGATCAATACGACGCGTTCGTGGCATTGTGAAAGCGCGGCTGCCAGGCAGATCGCCGTGGAGGTGCGACCTTCAGCGCGCTGATGCCCTGTGATCAGGATGACATTTTTATCGCGGTTGAGATCGCGCTGGATTTCTGCTGCAATCGTACGGATTTCCCCGCCGACCTTGTGGCGGAGATCTTCACAGACCGCTGGCCAAAAAAAGGAATCGACTTCCAGGGCGGGTCGCAGGGTGCTGTTTGAGCGGGCAATCACGGTCTCGGCATTGCCATCTTGCGCAGGATCAAGTTTGTGGTGATCGTCGAGTTGAACGGTTTGGATACCACTTGATTTGCGGTCGGTATTTTCGGCGAGGGCCGGCTTGTGTTTTTCGTAGGTCGCTTTGACAGACATCTCCGTCATCAAAGTGTCGCCGATCGCAGGAATTTCGAATCGGTGATCGGGTAGCCGAACTAAGGGACTCGAGTAGAGAGTCCGATCGGTTGCAGATTCCACGGCTTGTTGCAAGGAGGCCACCACGGCGGCTTCTAGCACGTCTGACTGAGGAACCGCCGACCCGCCTTTAGCCGTGGTGGATACGGGTGAAGCCGGGAAGAGTTTGATGAAAGCTTGATTGATGGCGGTCATGGCGGGAGATATCTTTCGAGTGAGGGGTTGCGGTGGCGGGTCGCAGCAACGACCGGCTTAGCAGTCCGCCTTAGTTCACGTGTATCTGGATCCCGCCGATCGAGGAAATTCCCTGAGTGGCTGATGTTGGTCAAGGCTGCCAGGATCTTTCACCGCGACAGCGGATTTTTGGGATGCCCTCTGGCGTGGGATCGATCGATGGGACGATGGCTACCCATATCTCCAACTATCGGGTAACGATCGTAACGATCTTGAATTTTGCAACGATTCCAGC
>JAUWIQ010000133.1 GCA_030605285.1 Planctomycetota bacterium | reverse complement strand
CCAAATTCTCTGCGTTTATCATCAAATCGCATCTGTTGGTGGGACTGCAGTTTGCGGACCTCATTCGCAAGAAGAGTTTTCTGTTTGGATAAAATCCGTTCCATCTCGCCTAACAGTCCTAGCTCTTTTGCAATTTCGTCAATATCGCAGATTGCAATTTGAGTCGACGTTACTTGGTGTTCCCTGTCACGTTGCGAACCATTGTTCCTCTGCTCGGAGTCACTGTTCATATCGCAGCCGCACATAAAAATGGGGATTATGAACGAAACACAAAAAAAATGTGTAGCCGAGCGCGTCAACATAAGAATACCCTTTTCCCCGGTCATGGAATCTGGATTGAAGTCAGTGCTGATAGGGCCCTAGAAGACACTCAATAGCATGCTGGTATCCCGACCACTTCCAAGCCACTATTCTAATGAGTACAAACTTTTCTTGCTAGTTATCTGGTATCGGCCCCGAAACATAGGCCCCAGATGGTTATGCAAGATCCCGGTCGTCAAACAGGGCCAGCGCTAACAGCATGGCGATGGCAATATAGACCAGCGAATATCCCCCGACCCAGGCGATGTAACTCAAGGGAACCTGCTCGCCCGCTGCGATGGCACCATAGATATTGAAGTGTTCCAAAACCGGCAGCACAGTGGCACTTAATTGTCCCATGAACTGGACAATCGCAAATTCGCCGACCGAGGACTGGACGAATAGAGGGAGCAGGTGTCCTACTACGTAAATCCCCATACAGATAATCAAATTTGCCAGTATCGAGAGCCGTGTGGAGATCGCTACGCTGATGGATGCCAGCACGGCTGATTCCATAAATGCGAGAATCAGGCCTGGCACGGCGTACATGATTTCGCTGCTGCTGTCTTGCCAGGTAACATAAAAATTTGCCGATTCACGGGCATCATATGCCACCTTGTAAGAGATACAAATGACAAAGAGTGTTCCTAATAGGAGGAAGAGCAGGGCTAGCGCAGAGGCGATGCCAACAAATTTCCCCAGGATGAACTGAGAACGTCCGATTGGCTTCGAGAGTACGGTAAGTGCTGTGCGGCCCTCGATTTCATCGGCGACCGAGACACTGGCAGTCCAAATTGCAAGGAACATAGAGAGCAGCATGATCACCTGCAGACAAGCTTCTTTGTACATCTTGATGTCGTCACCGAACGTAAAGTAGGGGACAAACACAAATAACACAATCAAAAAGCTACCGAGTACCGTCGTCATCCGAAAAAGCGGCTGGCTCACGGCTTCTTTGCCTGTGGTAAAGGTTACGGCGGCAATCTTTGGGAAAATCCATTGCAATAACAAGTACGCGGTAATGTACAAAAGAAGTCCGCCTGCCGCGTAGATTATCAAGCGGGCCTCGGGGACAACGACTGTAGTCTCGACCTGTATTTTTAGGTCGGCAACCGCATCACTCTCGTTTGCTATATAGAGCGCATTCACCGCCTTGCGCAACGGGCCGGTTGCCTCGGGACTGCGTGTCCATTTGAAGGGTCCATCCGGTAATACTTCAAAACGTTCATGCTTTTCAATGCTCGCCTCAATCGGTGGCAAGTTGACACCGACGCTCAGAGGTTGTGATGAGGAAAGTGAGATTGTCTTGAGTTCCCCGGTCGGAATATCAAGAATAATTTTCTGATCGAGTGCATCCGGGGGCACATCGACTTCGATGTTTTGTGTGCCCACTGAGGCCAGACGCGCCAGAGACAGTAGTGAGTCCTTTTTGCGATCAAAAAAACGACCCCCGAGCGAGTCGCTGATAGTCATTCCGATTGAAAATAAACCGAGTAGCACCGCAACAATGAGTACAGGTAGAACAAGTTTCTCGCAGAGAATATCCCACATGGCTACCGCGCTGCGGCGATGAATAACCACTAGCAGGAGAAACAACAGCGCAATACCAATCAGCCCGGCCACCGCTCCGACGCCGATTAGCCAGACAGGCTTCAGGCCAATAACAAGTTCCCGTGTCACAAAACGCGTACTCCCAAGCCGCTACAATCAATTTTTCCTGCCTGACTCATAGGGGAGCGGCCTCCGAGTCATTTGCAGGGCTCTGCATTGATTGATCAAAAAACAATATCAAACCGCGAAAACTCGCCTGTAGACGGTAGGCACTCGGTGTGGATATCCCGGATGTATTGCTCCATTCGCCTGCTGAGGGCCATGAGAAAATCCTCTAACTGTTGCGAGTCACCTTCGCTGACCAATTTCACCCGGCCATCCGGAAGATTAACAACATAGCCGGTCATCACATAACCTTCGGCCATCATGCACACGGTCTGACGAAAGCCAACACCCTGAACGTGTCCGGAGAAATGGACTTCCTTTCGTACGCAAGAATCGGCCAACGGAAACATACCAGAATCGAGTGCTAGGAATAGGAGAATCGCGACGGTCGGTACCCACCCGGTCCCCAGTATATCGCTCGATTAGGCCGCTGGGCACCCGACACGCTGCCTGAAAAATTTACCGGCGGGGCAGAGAGCCTGCCTTTTCCAAGCGGTACCGGTCTTATTCAAACTCGGGCTGTTCGGGGAAGCCCCAGCGAGTTTGCCCTCTGCCGAAGCGAGAGATCGGTCCCTATCCAAACGCACCAGACACCGGATTTCGAGCGGCCGAGAAAAATTCTAGCGACCATTAAATAGGAGTCAGATTATTTGAGTACATCAACTGCACGAGTTGTGCATCGCTGCGCACGTCCATCTTGGTCAGTAGACGTGCACGGTGCTTAGCGGCAGTTTGCAAACCGATTCCGAAGCTGGAGGCAATCTGTTTGATGGACATGCCCTCCAAGACCAGTGTCATTGTTTCCCGTTCGCGCTTGGTCAGGCGCTCTTCCCTTGCCTTCACACCAGCATGTCGATCTTGTTGTTTTCGAAGTCGAAGGCATTTTTGAATACCGACCCGCACCGCCTTGCACAAGGTGCTGTTGCATATGGGTTTTTCTAGAAAGTCAATCGCGCCAAACCGCATTGCCGTGACCGCTTCAGAGATGGTCGGTTGTTCGGCAATGAAGATAAAAGGGATTGGTAAGCTGGCTTCAACCCAGAAAAAATCGCGACCAGAGCCAGAGATTTCCAGGTGGGGAGCATGTTTCTCAACAAACTGTCTATATTCCACAACCAGACAACCGGGAAGGTCAGGAGAGTAATGGTTCTTCAGGTCTTCCCAGTTTTCATGGCATTTTGTTTCGATGGTCTCGGTGGACAAGGCCTTGGCGATTAACGAACGCTGCATAGCATTGCTATCCAAGACATGCACAACGGAAGGAAGTTCTGCGCGGTAGATCATTTTCTGTTCCGATTCTTTTTTCAACTCAGATCCAATTTCTGCAGCATGTTTGCAATGAAGTTTCGATGCGAGAATCGGACATTATCCAAACGGTTGGTGAGCAGGGCGAAGGGGACATCCTGAATCGACAGGTAGGAAAGTTCTGCCTGAATACCCGGGTTATCGATACAGGACCACAGCCTTTTCGTTGGGGCATCTCGATGAGTGCAAGCTGCAGGGCAGGGAACCAGCAGGTCGGGATTACCAGTTGGCTGGTGCATTACCTTAGCAGCGCTACAAAATAGTTTGCTATTGAGGTAATGCGGTCGAGAGCCCGCTGCGAGTCGTTACGCACCATCAACGCACTAGAACACTGGCAAATGCCGGTGCAGCCCAAGCCAGATGGAGTCCGGAAACCTACGAAGCCAATTCTGAAAGATGAGATAAGTTCCGGATTACTGAAGGGCGGTGTTTAACTCTTTGCAGCCGTTTCTCTGTCTTGTTCCCGGTTGTCCCTATGTCCAACCGCTCGCAACCTTTCTTTCAGTGACGAAGCCAAAACGCCCTGTAGGACCCTAAAACAGTGTACAGAGACTTGTGGTCCGTTGTCAATAAAATTCAGCCCAGCGGGCTGTTCGTGAGTCTCCGGCGGCCTGCTTATTTGTGCTTGATTCTTTCCCGAAGCCGCATTTTTCCAGCGGTTTAGCACGACTCTCTGTTGCGGGCTTTTCCACCGCTCCGGTTCGACTCGGAGAGAGATTTCTTCTCCAAGGTACCACTGAAATTCCACCTTGTTATATGCTAGCGGACGTTTGCTAAACCCCAACCCCACGGGGCCCAGATTAAAGGATCCCAAAGCCCACCTGGATGCTGGGAAATGGATGCTAGGAAAACGGCTCTGGTCGAGCGAACAGCTAAGGAATCATTTTACACAGGACCCTCCCGCGTAACGCGATGGAACCTCCGACAACTCAGATCATTGTGAGCACCAAAATGATCTGATAATATGCAGCTAAAACAGTCACGTAAGGTCCACTGTATTTCTACGATGATTGGCAAGACGATGATTGGCAAGACGATGATTGGCAAGACGACGGAGGAAGATCGCCTCGTTGCATCCCCTTATCTTTTCCGATTTGCAATACCCTGTATCCGTCACGATTCCGGGTGGTCAAAAAAGGGTATCCAGCTAACCGAAAAGTTTACGCTCCCCTGTTTTGGCTTGCTCGACAAGACCAATCCGAAAAGCGTCCAGGCGTGGGCCGAGATCCGTGCCGCATGGAACCCCGCCGGGATCATTTTGAACGCCCGTGTTATCGGGAAACGGCAGCCGCCATGGTGTCGCGCTTCGCGTATTGAAGATAGTGATGGGATAGCCGTCTGGATCAATACCCGCAATACATCACAAATTCACAGGGCGAGTCGTTTTTGCCATGAGTTCTGCTTCTTGCCGAGCGGGGCCGGAACCAAGCTGAACGAACCTGTAGCCAAGCAGTTAGCGATCCAGCGTGCCAAGGAAAACGTAGCGATCCATGAGAGTAGTCCACCGCTGATTCGTAGCGAACGCCGCGTCGATGGTTATCTTCTGGAAGCTTTTATTCCGGCGGACACGCTGACAGGCTACAATCCGGACGAACACAATCAGATTGGTTTCCATTATGTGGTGAACGATCGGGAAATGGGGCAGCACGTGATAACAGTTGGCCAGCCTTTTCCCTGCGATTCCGACCCCAGTTTGTGGAGTACGTTGGAACTGGTCGACAAGTAGCCACCGACATCGCAGCATCCGGCACCGCAGCATCCGGCACCGCAGCATCCGGCACCGCGAAAATTAATGCGAGAGGCGTTTTCGGGTGTGTCTTATCAAACCCCCGACGGCGGAATGCATTTTTGACGCCATCAATTTCTTGAGGGTCCCAGGATGAGCGTATCGATCTTCCGGTTGGAGAGTTGTAAACGATCGTGGCGGTCCAGATAAATCCAGATATCGAAGGAGATTCCTTTGGGGAGAAAGGTGTCTCCAGAAGCGTCCGTCTCAATCTGAGGATGATAAAACAGAAGCGTGGAAAATTTCGCCCGTCTTCCCCTCTTGCCAGAATCGTAAAAACGGGCGGTTCGATAGCGCTGGAGGACAATCTCGACGTGTCGCCAGGTTAACGGACGATTTGCGAGCAGTGTCCAAATGATCGCATCCTTTTGATCAAAATTGTTCGGACCAAAACGAACTCCAGTGATCTGAAAAAGCCCATCGCGCTCAAGGTCGAGAATATTGGCCGTAATCTTTTGTAGTGGGTAGGGTAGTGTGGCAATATCCTGCCGGTCTTTAGTTTGCGGTTCAACCCCAAGGACCAGCGTGGAACACGATATGCCTATGAGCCATCCCAGTTGTTTACTAATTTTATACATGCCGCTCATTCCGAGAATCGCTCGAGTTGCAATGCAGTTCGGTCCACGGAGTTGGCGACACCTTCTAGTCCAGAGACTATCCCCAGTCCCTTTCCCGGGCTTTCCGTCCGGCCAGAATTTTTCTGGATCGAATCGAGGATCATTTCGCGCGCGTGGTAACTGCTGCGAACAAAGGGACCGCTGGCCACCGCCGTAAATCCCAGGCAGCGAGCCTGTCTGCCGAAGAGGTCAAATTCTTCTGGCCGCACGTAGCGTTGGACGGGTAAATGTTCGTGTGTTGGCTGCAAGTACTGTCCGAGTGTGAGAAATTCGCAGCCCGCATCGCGCAAGTCAACCAGTGTATCGAGGACCT
>JAUWIQ010000029.1 GCA_030605285.1 Planctomycetota bacterium | reverse complement strand
CATCGCATACATCCCATTCGTATCCCGATCTCGACAGACCTCGAGGGGCACATCCAGAAAGACCTCAAAAAAGCGTTTCGAACCGACCACTTCTCGGGATTTGTCTCGCACTGCCTTCCTCGGAGCAAGGAAGCTGGCAATCGCAATCAGGCCCGCATCATTCAAAATTCGCGCACATTCGGCTGCCCGCCGCATGTTTTCACTCCGGCCCTCCGGCGTGAATCCAAGATCTTTGCTGACGCCAAGCCGCATCGTCGGCCCATCCAGCACGGCACAAGCACGACCCGCATCGAAAAGACGCCGTTCGAGTGCCTGGGCCACATCCCGCTTGCCGGAGCCGGTAAGTCCCGTAATCAAAACCGTCGCACCTCGCTGACCAAAACGGGATGCCCGTTCTTCATCTGTCACTTGACTCGGCCGATCTTGCATCGCAACACCGACCGGCTCCGCATCCCAATGATCCTGGCTGGGTCTACCCTGCATCTCATCCAGAATCATCACTGCACCAACGGTCACATTGGTAATCCGGTCGATGACAATCATCGACCCCGTGCCTCGATTACGCTTATAAGAATCAAACGCAATCACATCATCGAGGTTGATTTCACAGCGGCCAATCTCATTTAGGACAAGTGTGGGGGCCGGCTGACGATGTAGGGTATTGATATCAATTTGATAGCGTAAGGATTGAACGGTCCCGGGTACCATCTTGGTCGTCTGCTTGAAAAGATATCGGGTGCCTGGCACCATCGGTTCCTCACCCATCCAGACAAACATGGCATCCATCCGCTGACCAACACGCGGCTGATTGCCCACACGGACGATCATGTCGCCACGACTGGCATCAATCTCATCTTCGAGAATCAGGGTAACTGACTGGGGCGTAAATGCCTCATCTATTTCCCCATCAAAGGTAGCGATCGACTTCACGCGACTCATTGTGCGCGAAGGTAAAACCATGATCTCGTCGCCCGTTTGAATCGTCCCTGATACAACGGTTCCGCAAAAGCCACGGAAATCAAGATGGGGACGGTTTACGTACTGTACGGGAAAACGAAAATCCTGCAGATTGGTGTCGGAAGCAATGTAAACATTTTCCAGCATGTGCATGAGCGTATTGCCGTCATACCATGGCATCTTTTCGCTACGCGACACCACGTTGTCACCGTCCAGTGCTGAGATAGGAATAAAGTGAACATCGTCCGAGGACATGCGGGCTGCAAACTGCGTGTATTCCTCTCGGATCCGCTGGTACACTTCCTGGGAATAGTCGACTAGATCCATTTTGTTGATCGCCACCACAATATGCTTCACCCCCAACAATGAAGTGATGAAGCTGTGTCGCGTGGTTTGCGTCAACACGCCTTTGCGGGCATCAATGAGAATAATTGCCAGATCACAGGTTGAGGCACCTGTAGCCATATTCCGGGTATACTGTTCGTGCCCTGGGGTGTCCGCAATGATAAATTTGCGCTTCGCCGTAGAAAAGTAACGATAGGCGACATCAATCGTAATGCCCTGCTGTCGCTCGTCATCAAGTCCATCAGTCAGGAGTGCCGGATCGAGTCGCGTGCCAACCGTGCCATGCATCTGCGAGTCTTTCTCCAGTGCTGCAAGCTGATCTTCGTAGACCATCTTGGCTTCGATCAACAAGCGGCCGATGAGCGTACTCTTGCCATCATCGACGCTGCCACATGTCAAAAAACGGAGCAACTCTTTTTGTTCGTGTTGCGCCAGATAGGCATCGATATCAGAAGCAATAAGTTCGGATTGGTGCGACATAGGCGAAATTAAAAATATCCTTCCTTCTTCTTCTTTTCCATAGATGCCTCTTTGTCCCGATCAATCATGCGACCTTGCCGCTCGCTGGTTTTGCAGAGCAGCATCTCCTGAATAATTTCCGGTAGTGTGGTCGCCGTCGATTCCACGGCCCCCGACAGTGGATAACAACCTAGAGTCCGGAAACGGACCATTTTTTGTTCTGGCACTTCATCGGGCTCGAGTTTCATGCGATCATCGTCAACCAACAGCATTACCTCGTTGCCTTTTTCATCAACACGCCGGACTACCGGTCGCCGTTCTGCAAAGTACAACGGCACAATGGGAATACTCTCTAGATGGATGTATTGCCAGACATCCAATTCCGTCCAATTGGATATAGGAAAGACGCGAATGCTTTCACCAGGACGGACTTTGGCGTTATAAAGGGTCCACAATTCGGGGCGTTGATTTTTCGGATCCCAACGATGGTTTTTATCCCGAAAGGAAAAAATCCGCTCTTTGGCCCGTGACTTTTCCTCATCGCGCCTCGCTCCACCAAACGCTGCATTAAAACGATATTTATTCAAGGCCTGTTTCAAACTATCCGTCTTCATCAACTCGGTATGTTTATCACTGTCATCCAGTGGATGAATATTGTGTTTGCGACCCTCCTCGTTAATGTGAGTGATGACATCGAGTCCCAGTTCTTTTTTCGCATAGTTCTCGCGAAACTCAATCATCTCGTGAAACTTCCAGGTCGTATCGACGTGGAGCAGCGGAAACGGGGGTTTTGCCGGGTGGAAAGCCTTCAGTGCCAAGTGGACCATCACCGACGAATCTTTTCCGATCGAATAGAGCATGACCGGATTGTCGAACTCTGCAATGACCTCGCGAATGATATGAATACTCTCTGCCTCGAGCTGTTTCAGGTGCGTCAGACTATAGGAAGTCATAGTTGGGTCACACGTTCACTGGATTCGAAAGGGGCAATATAGGCGAAACCTGCGGAAGTCTCAACGTCACCGGATGAGAGTCTGCGGGTTATCACTTGGGACGAACTCGCAACAGGACACTTTGCGATTTGTTCTCAGCGTGGGGATAATCGGCCAGGACCCGGAGGTTGAGGTGCTGCAGCAGGCCGGCTGCCTGAGCCTCTTTTCGTTCCTCCACCCAAGCAGGGCCTTTGATTATCAATAACTTCCCGATCGCATCCCAATGCGGTTCAAACCAATTGAGAATCTTTGCAAGCCGAGCTACAGCCCGCAAAGTCAGCGAATCAAAGGATTCGGTCCTCACCAAGTCCTCAGCACGACCGTGAACTACCTTGGCCGATATACCAACAGTCTGCACAATGGCCGTCGCGGCGACCGCGCGCTTGGCAACCGACTCGGACAATGTCATCGACAGGTCCGGTCGCATGATTGCAAGAACCATCCCCGGAACACCGCCCCCGGTCCCGACATCTAAAACACGTTCGCCAGGCTCCAGAAAGGGCTCAATCACCAGCGAATCGACAATGTCCCTTCCCACGAATTTTTCTATCGAGAGATGACGCGTAAGATTGAGCTTCTTATTCCATTGCCATAATGTACGACGATAGTGATCGAGTGCTACAAGTTGCTCTTCTTCCAGTTGAATCTGGTGCTGCTCTAAGACCGCAACCAACGCCGACAAATTCTCGTTCGAATTATGCATCGGAGTCCTCTCGCACAAGTGGGCTCTCCAGTTCGTAAACGCACGCTCATGGACGACTGTTCATAATCTGACGAGGTGGCCTGACCTGGAATGAATCTCAATCAGTCGTCCATACCGTCTCGCTGTGGCAGATAGACCCCAATTTCAATTGTATTTCCATCGGGATCCTGGAAAAATATCTGCTGGAAACCCGCGGCATTGATTTGGCGTTTGTAGGAAATTGCGTGTTCCTTCAGCCGCAACTCGACCACGTCCAGATCGTCGACTTCCATGGCAATATGGGGTGCCAAGGTATCAATGGCCCCCCGCTGACCACGAGCGGACGCATGTTCAATCAAATGAATCTGTAAATTTCCCTGCGAGTAATAGAGCCAAGCTCCCCCGAAGGAAAACTCGGGTCGCGAAATACGCTTCAAGCCCACAACCGTTTCGTAAAATTGGATACCCGCCTCTGGATCACTCGTCGCCAAGGCAATGTGATGGAGGCTCAGTGGAGATATTGGCTCAACCATGATCGCCTTTGGATCATCAAACCCTTAGCACCTGGACACCTGTTGCCGACATTGCGGCACTATAGCATCTACTAGTACCCCAAGTACCGTAGCTATTATTTTGCCGCAGGGCTCGAGAAAGTCCGTTTAAAACCGTACCGGCTGGGCAGTTTTTACGTATTATGCGGATTTTCTCGATTTTTATGATTTTAAGGCCGATATTTGAAAGCAGGGTGGGCTAAACAGGACTCAGACTCTGCGCTGCACGTCTGCAGCATCACCCCAGATAGCAAAAAACTAAGCATATGTGATTGCCCCGTTTGCAAGCACCCAGATTTTGGGGGAAAGGTTTTACCAATGTCCAAGCGAATGATTTTTTCTCTGCTCACCGTGCTGGCAGTGTCTCTGAGTACTGGTTGCTGCGGGCACGACTGGCGGATTGGCATTTATAGAGACAACTCGTGCTGTAATAACGCGTGCTGTAATGCAGCGACACCCTGCCAGTCCTGCGCCGGGGACCCCGGTTTCTGCAGTTGGTACCCCTGCAAGCACCTGTTTCGTGGCCTACATCATCTTGGGGGTCTGTTCACTTGCTATGGATGTGGTGGCAATTACTGGGGTAATGGCGACGCCAGCAGTTCCTGGTCACCGATTTCGAACTCACCTGTGTACGAAGGGAACCTGGAACCCATTCCCACACCCTCAGACAATTTGAAACCGGAACCCAAAGGCAATAGTGCCGGGAAAACGATCCAGCAAACAAGCTATCGCGTAGAACACAATCCCTCACCGGTCGCGTGCAACTGTGCAACATCCCTTGTGTGCGATTGTCCAAAATAGCCATTCATCCCAGCAATCGCATGGGATAAACCACTCCCGTGACAGGCAACGTTGTGACTTTTTCATACCGGCCTAAGCGATCGCCATCCGGTGGGATGGCGATTGCCAGGGTAGCCGTCCGGTTTATGACGAACGCGGTTCGCCGAGTTGGCAATGGCGGGTTTCGCCGGATTGATTCGCTTGCCAGTACTCGCCACTGACAACATCCAGGCAGGTCAGCCAACCGCCCTCGAGATAAGCACCGGTATCGAGACAGATCGCGTGGCCATAATTAGCCGGAAACCCGTCCAACTGTGGGGTATGGCCGCAGACCATAATCTTGCCTGAATTGTGGGGAGGATGCCTGAGGCAACGATCCCAGAACAAAACCTGTTCGTACTGCCGCTCCAGTGGCAGCCCCGGATGCAGGCTTGCGTGCACAAAAATATGGGTTTCCGTTTCATACCAACGTAGGCAATCGTTTTCGATAAATTGCCAGTGTTCCTCGGGAAAATGCTCCAGGCTGGGTTGCTCACCGGGAGGCGCATAGGCACGCAGGGTGTCTTGGCCACCGCAGGCAATCCAGAACTGATAGGCTTTGGCATCGGTACGACCTTCCCGCATCATCAATTCATGATTGCCGAGCAGCGGAATAAGCTGGCCTGCTTGCTGCCGTGTTCGCAGCCAATCCAAGACCTGCCTTACCTCGCTCCCTCGATCGACATAGTCGCCCAAGGTAATCACAGAATCATCGGGCATGATTCCCGCAGCATCGACCACAGCCAGCAGCGCGGCATAGCATCCATGGATGTCGCCGATTACAAACGTTCTCATCGACGATTCTCAAGTACGGTAAAAGCTATCCGACCCGGAAGATCCCGCTCAATGGCGAAGCCACCGTCGGAGCTTATCGTATTTTCCCCGCTCCGTGGCCGCAACATCATCTCCAAGAAATTTCATCTCCTTGGCAATTTCCAACGCGTTTTGTGCCGCAGGCCGGTTATCCGCCGCCTGATAGGCGAGCGCAAGATGAAAATAATAGATACCCGAATTGACTTCAAAAATTGTTGCTTCTTCCAGGTCCACAATCGCCTTCTCATACTCACCAAGGCTGAGATAAATCATCGCCCGCGTATCGAGCAACTCGATTCGGGGACCGAGAAGCTCTACTGCAGTATTAATATCCTTGAGCGATTGTTCGGTATTGCCTCCCAGTTTCACATTCATATAGGCCCGGTTATTTGCAATCAGGCCCCGTTGGTTATCATCTAGATTCTTCTTGGGAATACTATTGAGCAGCTTGAGTGCTTCTTCAAATTTCCCTTCAGCTGAGCGCAAAGCCGCCTCTTGAGTCACCAAGTTAACCGAACTGGGAAATTCTTGCTTGGTCAGTTTGAGCCACTGGTCAAGCTGGCGTTTCTGTTCGAGGGTAAGCTTGTGAAGATTCTGCACCGCAGCTGCCAACCCCATTGCACTGATCTGTAATGCGGTCTCTTTCGAGAAGAGTGCATTGCAGATCCTAAAAGACTCGTTGAGTTGTCCGCGACGTATTAAATAGGCTGCCAATTCCAGACGATATCTGAGTTCTCGATTGGCCAGCGCTCGATAGGCTTTTTCTGCTGCGGTATATAACTTTAGTTGTTCATATATTTTGGCGGCAGAAAAAACTCTATCAGGTTCTGCGGCCTGGATCCCCTCTGGAATGAGGCTCTCTGTGATTTCAATGGCTTGCTGCTGCTGACGCCTGCCCTTGGCAGCCAGAGCGGATAGACGGATTGTCTCTGTGGCTGTGGGTGCCTTATCCTGAAGCTGCCGCAACCAAGGCGCCGCTTGCTGCCACTCTTCATGCTTGATGAGCATTCCCACATACTGGGTAAGCAATCTCACATCGGTTGGATTATCGACAAGGAGCGACTGCATGATTTCGCGACAATCACTCCAACGATTGCTGGAAAAATAGAGTTGAGCCAACGCAAGTCGTGATTCCGGCTCAAGATTTTCGCGGGCTACATTTTCAAGAATAGAAAGGCCGTGTTTACGATAGATTGGCTCCGACCGTGTCGCCAGAATGAGCCCTTTGAGGCTTGCATCAGCCGCTTCCAATTCCTTGTTCATGCGATTGGCCTCCACCAGTGCCAAGGCCTGACGGAAAGATCGATGATTCGGTATCGAAGCAAGCACTCGGGCCAATGCGCGGCGGGCCCAGACAGCCAGAGCATCCATCGGAATGTCTGCTGAGAGCTTGTTTTCAAGAATTGAATTCAGGTGGGGAATCGCGAGCAAAGGGCGACTGTTGAGAATATGGTATCTGGCAAGTGCCTGTTCGCGTGACATGTCCTGTGGTTTTTCCGCCACCGCCGCTGTCAGATAATGTTCTGCCATCAACCGATTTCCTAGCCAAGCATAGGATTGTCCCATCGCGCGCGTGGCCATATTTTCGGAAAATCGATTCTCAATACTGCGAATTTCCCGCTCCGCCTCTGCTTCACGTCGCATTTGGAGTAAATACTCTACCAACGCGAGGGAAGGTTGTGGGGCGTCCGGAGCCAAGTTCACAGCACGTCGGAAAGCCTTTTCCGCAGCGGTTAATTTCTTGAGCCGCAGGAGGACTCTTCCCCTTCGAATCCAGTCCTCCGAATTACTGGAATCGATCGGAGCCGCTTGATTGAGCGACTTGAGTGCCGCCTCCCTGTTGCCTGTCAACAAATCCAAAGTGACCTGTTCCTTTTTCAGCGACTGGGGAATATTACTTAGCCGCATGAGGATTTTCCTCGCTTCATCGAAGCGACCCTGCAGCGCCAGTAGTTCGACCAGATGCCGGACAATGGCGATATCCGTTCCACCCGCATCAAGGCACGCCGTATAAAAGTCGATTGCTCCGTTGATATTTCCCTGACGCTCGTTGATCAGGCCCTTCAAACTCAAAAAACTTCGCCATCGTGGTCGGTTCACCGCAATCTGATCAGCTAACTGATTTATTTTTTCGAGGACCGAAGCATCCTCTGAATTCTGGTCATATTGCCAAAGCAGATACCGTGCCTCAAGGTATTTCGGGACCTCGTTGTCCTTCCCATAACGTTCTGCCGCGTCATCAATCTGAGCCTGCATCTCCAGGTCATTTTCAGTCTCGAACGCTAATTCGAACAATCCCAGTGAATAGAGTTCATCCTGGTCGCTTTTGGCGGCTAGTTGCAGGCAGCGTTTGGCATCCTCCCGTTGACGAGGGGTCAGATGGTAGTACATCTTTGCCAGTTTTTTCCAGAGCTTGGGCTTTACGGAATCCGCATATTTCGGAATTTCTGCTTCCAACTCTTTCACCCGCTCGGCCTGATGGAGACCGCCGACTAGGCCAATGAGTTCTGCCCGGCGCAAAAACAACTCCGGAGAATCGCTCCAGGGATTTTCATCTCGCGTGGTAGCGTTTATCAGGTACTCCAGGGCGGCCGCAGAACCTTCCTCGCCGACCAAGATGGCCAGATAGGTATTCTGAAGCCGAATCGCATCGGGCTGTTCAATAATCGCCGCTGATAAATTGTCCAGAGCCTCCTCAATTTTTTTACTTTTCAAAATTTCTTGGACGGTTACAATCACCCTGTCTGTTTCGGAAATGTCATCCCGGGAAACGAACTGCTTTTTATAATTTTCAAGCTTCTTCTGGTATTTAGGAGATTTCTCATCCAGTGACGTCAGTGCGATGAGATACAATGCGCGTAGCCCTTCATCGCTTTCAAATGCTTCGACCCCCATTTGACTCCGCAGTCGATCAAGCATCTCGACGGCTCCGGCCATCCGCTCCAGGGCAATCAGGGCCTCTGCCTGTCCTGCCAACGCTATATGGGAGCGGGGATTTGCGGCCAGAGATCGAGCATATGCCGCAAGTTGTCGATCTGGCTGGCCCAGGCGCTGGTAGCATCTACCCAACAAATGATCCACTGTCGCGACGATGCTGGCTGGAAACACCGACGACATCTGAGGCCGTAATGCTTCCAGCTTATTGCTCGCCATTTTCCAATTTTCCTCAACACACAGCAGTTTGGCCTCCGACAATTCAATCAGTTCCGGCCTGAACTTAAGTTCCCGCATCCGCTCAATGGTCGCACCAGCTTCCTCAGTTTGCTTTGCAAGGACTTGAGCCGTCAACAAGACGCCAATCAGCTGATGATTGTCCGGAAGTAATTCAAGCCCGGATTGCAGCGATTCAATTTCGCCTTCAGGATCTTTTTCAAAGCGACTAAGGATCGCTAGTTGGAGGTAAACACGAATGTCCTTGGGGGCAACTTCCTGGGCCTTAGAAAGATAACTTTTCGCTGACTCATAATCTTTTTCCAGAATAGATACGTTTGCATTTTCAATCAGGGCGTCGATACTCCCTTCATCCAACTGGAGTCCCTTCTGTAAATTATCCTTCGCTTCGTCAAGTCTTCGTTGGCGATCTGCCACACCACCAAGATTATTGTTGTCCCTTAAATAGATTCCGCGTTTGACGAAGGCATCGGACGACTCAGGGTTTACCAGAATCATTTGATCGATCACCGCATCCGCCAAGATTTCGTCCTCGCGCCCACCCGTTTCACGTTTCCTGAGAAGATTCGCCAGCAGCACATAAGCATCAAGCATTTGGGGATTGCTGGCAGATGCGCTATTGAAGCTGCCACTCTGAACATCGTAACCGACCACGGTGGCCACCTGAGCGAGCGATTTCTGTATCTCACCCAACTTGTCCATGCAAAGCGCATGGATGTAATCCAAACTTGGATCTTCCACACCCCGCGACTTGAGTTTGACGACCTCTTTTCGTGCTTCCGCATAAAAATCTCGCTCGCTATCGGTCCCCTGAGAAAGACTGCCGAGTTCGATAAATCCATCGATCAACTGGCGACGAATATCATTTCGTTCCGGCATACTCCGCAGCGCGCGACTCATTAAGCGGACCGCATTCACTGCCTGCCTGGATTCGCCCATATCGGTCTGGAGAAATTGGGATGCCACCAACGCTGCCTCACAGAGACTCTCCACATCGTCAGGTTTTCGATTCAAATATTGCGCATAAAACCGGATGGCCTTATCGAAGTCGCCGGCCTTCTCTGCGGTCCTGGCCTTTTCCAGCAAACGGTACGAACGGTGGCTGACATTATATGTCCACAGCAGGTAAGACCCCGTAACAAGCAACGCTACGAGAATAATGAGGCCGACGATAAATTTGATATTAAGCCGCCGCATAACAATCGTCCCCTACACAAAACTTTCGGCTATTTCGTTAGACAGAATAAGAGATGTTATGTATGAATTACTCAGTGTAACCTAACCAACGTCGCAACTCGTGATACTTTGTCAGCTCCGAGCCGTTGACATCGCTCTCTTCAAAGCCCAGTGCTTCGGCAGTCTCCAAAGCAGCACGGGCAGCAGGTTTATCGTCCTGGCACTGGTAGGCCAGAGCCAGATGAAACTGATAGACCCCCCGCACCACCAGGGCCCCCTTCGTAATGTCCCAGGCAACATGTGTCCCGGTCCTCCAGAAGTTCGTCAGGCGACCGGAGTCTGGATGAAAAAGTGTGGCTTCTTTCAGGTCACGAATCGCCTCTGCACAATCTCCCTTTTGCAAAGAAGCCAT
>JAUWIQ010000405.1 GCA_030605285.1 Planctomycetota bacterium | reverse complement strand
GGGGGGTCACCCCGGGCCATTTCACGATCAGAGGCATCTTGAGGGACTCTTCGTACATCCATCGCTTGTCGTACCAGCCGTGGTCCCCGAGGTAAAATCCCTGATCGGAGCTGTAGACGACGATCGTATTCTGCTCCAGCCCCAATTCCTTAAGCGTCGCCCTGAGGGCCCCCACACCCTGATCTACCCCCTTCACGCAGCGGAGATAATTCTTGGCATAGCGCTGGAACTTCCAGCGGACCAGATCGTCGCCTTTTAATTGCGATTTGTTGAACGCCTTGTCTTCTGCCGCATAGGCCTCTCGAAAAGTTGCTTTCTGTTCCGGTGTCATCCGCCACATGTTGTCCCGCGCCGAACGGTCCTGTCTCTCCTGGATCGGTTTCCCGTCGAATTCAGCGGTCAGATCGACAAACAGATCGTAATGCAGATCCATGTGCCGATCGATTTCCATTTCCTGATGTCGGGCGGCAGGCGCGTTGTCCTCCCACTTGTCAAACAACGTCGCTGGCTCGGGCATTTCCACATCGTCGTAAAGGTTCAGGTGTTCTAGAGCCGGCATCCAGTTGCGGTGGGGCGCTTTGTACTGGCACATCAGCAAGAACGGACGATCTGGATCGCGGTCTTCCTTGAGCCAGTCGATCGCCAGGTCGGTCACGATCTGCGTGCAGTGCCCTCGGATCACCTGCTTGCCGTCCGGCGTGAGAAATTCAGGATTGTAGTAGGCCCCCTGCCCGGGAAGGACCCTCCAGGTATCGAAACCCTGCGGAGCGCTTTTAAGATGCCATTTGCCAAACAAGGCGGTCTGATAGCCGCACGCTTGTAAGAGTTTTGGAAAGGTTGTCTGATCGCCATCAAATTTATTGCCATTATTCATAAAGCCGTTTTTGTGACTATGTTTTCCTGTCAGGATCACTGCCCGACTCGGACCACAGATCGAGTTGGTACAAAAACTGTTTTCGAACAACATCCCCTCAGCGGCCAATTGATCGATATTGGGAGTCGGGTTCACCGGTTCAAAATTTCCACGGTACGCGCCAAGTGCATGCGGCGCGTGATCATCCGAGAAAATGAAAAGGATGTTGGGCGGTTCGGCAGCAGGCCCGCGACTGGTGACTGTCAGAGCAGAGAGGACCACCAGGATTTTTAGTAGGTTCGTGGTTTGCATTCCAGAATTCCTTCGGCCCATTCTACCTCAGAGTCAATTGGTGCGGCACCCGCTCGACGCCCGCTTCGTGGACCTCCTTGAGCTTTGCCAACCGGGCCACGATTTCTGGATGCGCGGCTGCAATATCGTACTTCTCCGCAGGGTCGTGCTCCAGGTTGTAGAGCAGCGGAGGATCGTCTGCGCGTGGATCTTTCTGCCTTACGAATTCAGTCTTGGTTTTAAAGTGGGCCTTGTAGGGTCCCTCTCGCACAGCAAAGACCTCGTCGCCATGATAATAAAACATCGCCTCGCGGGGACTCTTCTCCTCTTCCAAGAGGACGCCGGAGAGATCGTAACCATCGAGTTTGCGATCGTTTGGCAAGGCTGCGCCGGTCAGGGCCGCAATCGTAGGCAGCAGATCGAGCGTACTGCCCAGGTCGTGAACCACGCGCCGATCGACGTGTCCCGGCCACCAGAAGATCGTCGGTTCGCGCATCCCGCCTTCCCAGGTACTCCCCTTGCCGTCACGTAACAATCCCTCCGAACCGCCCTGCACTTGATACATATGCCAGGGGCCATTGTCCGAGGTAAACACGACCAGGGTGTTGTCCGCAATCTGCTCATCGCGGAGCGCTTGTAAAATCTCGCCAACCGACCAGTCGATCTCTTCGATTACATCGCCGTAGAGTCCGCGCCGGCTGATCTCCTCAAAATCCTCGGAAACAAACAGCGGCACGTGGGGCAGCTTGTGGGCCAGATAAATAAAGAAAGGCTGGTCCTGCCTCGCGCGGATGAGCTTAATTGCTTCTTCGGTATACCGTTTCGTGATCGTGGGCTGGTGTGCAGGCCGCTCGACAATCTGCTCGTCCCGCATCAGCGGGACATTCCAGTACGCACTCTTAGGATTCGCAAACTGCTCTTTCCATGCGGGCACACCCTGCGCCGTGTCCATGTCGTTCGAGTAGGGGATCCCAAAATAGGTATCGTAGCCGTGGCTGGTGGGCAGAAACGGTTTAAGATGTCCGAGATGCCATTTACCGACTGCGTGGGTTGCATAACCATGATCCTGCAGCATCCGGCCGATCGTAATCTCGCTCGGCGGCAAGCCACCCTTGGAATCCGGAAAGAGTACGCGATAGCCAAAGCCGCACATCCCGCTGCGGACCGGGTAGCGTCCGGTCTGTAATCCTGCGCGACTCGGCGTGCAGACCGACGCGGCCGCGTAGAACTGGGTCCACTTCTGGCCCTCACTGGCCATTTGATCCAAGCGGGGAGTGGCAATCGTGGGATGCCCGAAACAACCGAGGTCGCCATAACCCAAATCGTCGCAAAAGATCACGATCACGTTGGGCTTGGCCTGTTCAGCCGCTGCCAAACTGCCGGTTAAAAAGAGGGCGACTAGCAGGGTAACGATCCGCATGATGATTCCTCAAACGGGGCGGTCGCAAGCGATACCAACCCGCAGTTTTTGATCAGGGCCCCGCACCCAAACACCAACGGCTGGCGCCCGCAATCGCAACACAACCCAGCACGGACAACCCGGCGCCATCCCCATGGTATCGCCACTCGGCTTGCTTACGCAACCTTTGCCGCCAGTTTTTCCGCAGCTCGCAAAATGCCTCGACCAACCCATTGATTGGCAGGGCAGAGTCCGGGCTGCGAGATAGGCCCCGAAAATCCGAAGCGCGAAGTGGCCTGCCCGTCTGCAGACGCGGTCCTTGCGCCGAACCGGCCGGGGCTGCAACTCGAAATCTATGGGTCGTCGCGCTGCCGCCACAAAAACACAAACTACTGAATATCCGCCAAGCGAAGCATTTGCTGCCGGGCTGCGACGTGGACTTCACTCTCAGGCGGGGCGTACCTGACGATTTCGGCAAACAGGTTCTTGGCTTTT
>JAUWIQ010000145.1 GCA_030605285.1 Planctomycetota bacterium | reverse complement strand
CGGCAAGATATTCCCGCAAGCTGCGGGATTACGGTTACCTGTTTCGCGACTTGTATCTGGCCCTTGATCACCAGCAGTTGCAACTTGTCGAGATCGGTCTGGACATTAAGGAAGTGAACCAATTACTGACAGATAAGTTGCAGGTGACGAAGCAATTTGAGAGTGAAAAAGATCGACTGACGAATGACCGCACCAAGTTCCAAGGCGAACAGAAAATCATCGAGCGGCTGATCAACGCCGTACAGGATCAGACAAAAACAACCCGCAGCCGGATGGCGGAAATTCGGGAGGAGACGATTCGGCTTGGAAAACGTCTCAATGCGGCCCAGATGCGAGCCGTCGAGGCAATCAACCGTCGCACTCCTGATTCCCGATCCGCTGCTGGCGCTGGATGATTCGCAGGGGCAATTGCCCAGGGCAATCTCTGCTCCAGGTAATCTCGTCTTTGCAGGCCCCGGGAAGTATTCTACACTTGGATCGTTGATCGTTTTCCGCTGCGGTTTTTATCCCCCAGGATACCCGCAAGTACCATTGTACGCTCGGGTCCCAACCTATCCGCTCCATGACCTATGGGTATCGATAGTCGCGATTACTACTCGCAAGATCCACAGGGTGGCTCTCCCTTTGGCGGCTCGGGTGGGCAATACGGTGGCCAGGGTCGCCCCTGGGGTGGCCAGGGCCGGCTGATGGTTACCAATCTGGTGATCCTCAACGTGATCGTGTATCTGTTTGAGATCCTTTTTGACAAAGGCAGCGGGTATCAATTTACCTCACGGTACTTAGCACTCGACAGCGGCCTTTTCGTCACCAACTGGAAACTCTGGCAGATTGTGACCTATGGATTTGTACACTCGCCCCACACGATTTGGCATATCCTGGGCAATATGTTTTGCCTCTGGTTCTTTGGCCGTGACGTGGAGGCGATTTACGGCAAGCGGCGGTTTCTCTCCTTTTATCTCTCGACCATTGCTCTCTCAGGGGTCTTAGGTCTGTATGCCGAGCAATTGCTTAAAGGGGGACCAATCACCTTGCTGGGGGCATCGGGCGGAGTTGCCGGGGTCATTATCCTCTACATCTGTCACTTCCCGCACCGCACCTTGCTGCTTTATTTTGTGATTCCCGTGAAAGCCTGGGTCCTTGGGGTTTTGTTTTTAATCTACGATTTTGTAGGGAGCTTTAGCGATTCTCACGTGGCCCACGGAGCCCACCTAATCGGCGCGGCCTGCGGCTGGATTTTTTACAAGACCGGCTGGGATTTGGGCCACTGGCTGCCGAGTCGGGGCCTGCTCCAGCGACTCGGCCCGCGACCCAAGGTTCACCTCCACGAGCCGGAGGTCGACAACCTGCACCGCGAAGTCGATCGCTTGCTCGCCAAGATTGCCCGGGAAGGGGAAGCCAGCTTAACCCGTAAAGAGAGACGCACCCTGCAGCGGGCCAGCGAACGCTATAAAAATCGGGATCGCTAAGGAGCGCACGGTGTGCATACACCCGTGAGCATGCTTCGCCGCGGGCGGGCCCTGTTCGAGGTGCTGCGGTCCTCGCCAGGGACCATTCCGCGGCTAGAGGGGTCCGCGGCTAGAGGGGCCGGCGGGGCAGCTGTCGCCGATGAGGGGGTGTTTCCCGCGGTGGCGCGATCCGGTTATGTTCTCGGGTCCATTCCTCACGCTCCGCTTCCGACGCGTAGTAACCCAACCAGACGAGTGGATGACGACTGGCATCGGCACAATCCCAGTGCAGGTAGCTGTCGGTCGTGTCGAGCTTTTTTTCTTCACTGGGGAGGATGTCACGCGAAATCAGACAGTAGAGTTCTCGATCTGAAAGATGGTCGGTGAAGTCGAGTACAATCCGCTTTTCGAACAAGTGGTCGATTGTCTCCCAGAGTACCGTGTGCAACTCAATGTTGCCCTGATCGTCATCCGAAAATGTATCAGGCAACGGCAGCGACAAAGGCGGCTCGAACCATTCGGAAATTGGGAGCACGGGGGCCCGTTCCCAGGCTAACATGGAAGCCAAGAATTCGTTTTCCTTGGCCGTCGAAAATGCCTCCACGTTGACCCGGCAAATGGCTTCATCAACATAGGGCTCCAGCTGATTGCGCAACTCGGCGTTACGCATAATATGATCGACATCGTCGAAATCGAATGATTGCGTCTCAGGCTGTGACATCGATTCTTGTCCTCTTGGGATCTCGAAAAGCTTCGTACGGATGGGGTTGGGCTGGGCCGCTGATTTCACATAGGGAAGCAGCAGTTGCCTCTTACCCTTCGACTTTAACAACGATCAAGCGAGGATCAATAGGCGGGCCGAAGAGTTCAGCGGAAGGAAGCAAAATCGTCAGGCTGTCGATCCGCACAACTGAGAAACTTGGCCTGCAAACTTGTTGTAATCGTTAAACTCGGCCAGTTGGCCTGCAGAGGCGTTAAAGCGTCGCACCGTGCCTGACTTAGTGGGCCCCGAGTTTCTGATCGAGATCGGCGATCTTTTCAACCCGTCGGGCATGCCGCCCGCCATCAAATTCTGCCTCCAGCCAAATCTCGACCATGCGATCAATCAGTTTGACCCCCAAAAGATCCGCTGAAAGACAAAGGACGTTCAAGTCATTGTGTCGCCGACTCATTTCCGCAGTCAGGTCGTCATGGCAGGGTGCTGCGCGGACGCCGGGGAACTTATTGGCAGCGATGGTCATCCCGATGCCCGTGCCACAAATCAGAATTCCCCGATCCGCTTCTCCGTCGCTGACACGTCGGGCAACCTCCGCGGCGATGTCCGGGTAATCGACACTTTCTTCGCTTTGTGTGCCAATATCGTTTGTTTCATGGCCAAGCTGTCCAAGCAACGAAATAATTTGCTTTTTCACTTGAACGCCACGATGGTCACTCCCTACCGAAATTCGCATGGTTGCTATTTTCCCGTCGTTTTTTGCAGTTTCGGATGATTTAGACTGGGTCGATTGCCAGGTTTTGAATACGTGTTTCAAGCTCAGTCCGGATCTGTTCCGCACAGCGTCTGTACTCTTCAACCGATTCACCAATCGGATCCGAGACATCTTTGCCATCCGTGCGCAAGACCTGCGTGCGGGACGCAGCATCCGGCCATTGTGCGACTAATGCTTCGCGGTGTGCCCGGGTCATAGTCAAGATGAGATCGGCATGTCGCACCATCTGATCGGTGACAGGTTGGGCGCAGTGCTGAGAGAGGTCGAGTCCGATGCCTGCCATCACCTCGATGCCCTGAGTCGAGGCCCGTCCACCCGCCATGGCCGCGATCCCGGCAGACGCGATGATGATGCCGTATTCTTCAATGTCTTTTTCCGGGCACCCGATTTTTTCTGCAATCAGTTGCCGGCCGATTGCCTCTCCCATGGGGCTACGACAGGTGTTCCCCGTGCAGACAATCAAAATCATTAGGCTGGAGAGTCTTTTCAAATGCTGTTGGGTTACCACGCCTTCGCGAAGGATTTCATAATTTAAGTTGGTGACCTTGACGACCGAAGAGGGTTGCCCGAGACGACTTTTTCCGGCATCCAGGACCAGATCGATGTTGTCTCCAAGTTCAGCCACGACCTCTTCCGCAGTGACCGTTTCCGGATGCCCCGTTTGGTTGGCGCTGGTGAGGGTCACGGGACCCGTGAGCATTCTCAAGACATCCAGAATCAGCGGATGTGCGGGCACACGCAGACCGATGGTTCCGTTCGGAATGACCGCACTTCGTACGCCCGGGGGCAACTGGGTAAGCAGGCTCTCATGATGATGATTCTCAGCAACCAGGGTGAGGGGTCCGGGCCAGCAACGTCGAGACAATCGCCGGCCCATCGGACCGAGGTCTGGAACATAGTCGAGTGCTTCTTCTGCGCTGCGAACGGCGAGCGTGAGTGGATGTCCCAGCGCGCGACCCTTTGCTTTCAAAAGCCGCTGGACGGCGTTCTCGTTCAGTGCGCTGGCCGCAACTCCGTAGACGGTTTCTGTGGGGAAGGCCACCAAATGTCCTTCGGTGAGTGCCTGGACGGCCTGATGCACCACATCACGGGTATCCTCCGCACCGCGTGTATCGATTACCACAGGAGCCATAGAGTGACCCACCTCGTTCGCCTGATTCCCGTTTGAAGTTGAATTCCGCAGCCACGTCGTATGCAACCGAAAACCGGCATCGTGGCAGATCGGCCAGGGCGGCAACTAACCTGCGGTTCTATTTCAAGTTACGGACGCAACCCAACACCTTACAGGTTGGGCTCAAAGATCGTCAAGTAGCCGGTCCCTCTGGAGAGGGGCTCTGGCTGCTCAAAGGCCCCGCATGTGCCGCGCTCCGACGGTTAGGCCTCGCGGCCCGCAGTGTCCTTTTCTCTTGACTTTCTCTTGACTCCCGAGCAGTGTGAATGGTTCAATTTCCGCATGGGTCCTCTGACTAATTTTCCAGCAGTTGCGGTGGTCGCGTTGAGCCTGGCCCTCTTATCCTCCGCTCGAGCGGAGGACGGGAATCCCCTCCGAGATGCCCTGGTCGATCCGGTCGGCGTCCTGGCGCCCGCGGCAGGCGAGACCGAGGAGGCGTTGCCCCCATTGTTCAACGCGCAACGGGGGGACTACTTTTTTGAGCCCGCGGAAAAGGAGGAGCCACCAATGGGTGGCGAGGTTCTCGGAGAGGACCGGTCTTTTCAGCGGGCGGTTGCCGATTGGGAGCATTTCCGGCCCGCCAAGTTACCCCTCCATGAGGGCGCAATTTTTTTGGGCGATCCACGCTTCCTGCTCTCGAGCGTTCCAGGCCGAGTTGCCGCGCCCTCCGCACCCGGTCTGCAGGCCCGGTCCGCCCGACGGGTGGCCGCGGGAATCCTCGCAATACTCAGTTTGGGTTGGGCCTATTTTCGCATCCGTGGTCGCAGGGCGCTCCCAGAGACTGCCATCTGAAGGCGTGGAATCGAGCCAGCTCACGGAGTTTCCGCAGCTTGGTGGGACTTTGCCGATCGCACCGGCAAGGCTTGTAGGGCCTCGGTAAAGAATGACGGCCGGCACAAAAATCCCCATTCTTTTTGCCCGTTTTTGACGATTGGTTAGGAGTGGAATCGTGCCACGATGGCGGGCCCACATCTTGGACTAATTATCCAGCGCGACGGATCGCGACCCAACTCGCTCTTTCGAGGTCGCTTGTTTTTGTTCCGTCGCAGCTTCCTACCCCTGTTGGCTGGTTTTGTGGTCTTCGCGCAGTGCGCGACGGGCAGTGCTCAGATCTGCAAGCCGGGCGGATTGTGACGACCCCCAACGATCGTGCGCGGTCAGCGCAGCGACCCGATTTCTTCAGGACCTGCAGGCACCCCCGCTGCCTCGGCACGAGACGTCCGACCCCATCCTGCGGTGGCTCGTATTGTTGCCTCGCAAGGGAATGTGACATCCATGGGATCGGGTACCTTGGTCCATGTCACGGCCAAATACGGGATTGTGATCACGAATTGGCACGTGGTTCGCGATGCGAGAGAGTCGGTCGAAGTTATTTTTCCCGATGGGTTCCGCTCGCGAGGCACTGTGATGAAGCTCGACAAAGACTGGGACTTGGCGGCAATCGGAATCTGGCGTCCTGCGGCCAGCCCGGTCAGTATTTCAACGATCCCTCCCAAGCGAGGTGATCCGCTGACGATCGCCGGTTATGGCAGTGGAGATTATCGTTCTGCAGCGGGGCGTTGTACCCAATATGTCGCGCCAGGGAAGAAATATCCTTTTGAAATGATCGAGCTATCAGCGGAGGCCCGTCAGGGCGATTCAGGGGGTCCTATATTTAACTCCCGCGGTGAGTTAGCGGGCGTCTTGTTGGGTGCCAAAAAAGG
>JAUWIQ010000242.1 GCA_030605285.1 Planctomycetota bacterium | reverse complement strand
GATCCATGGTTCCGGCCACGTTGGCCCAATTCGGTTGGATCCGAATCATTTTCGGTTTCTATTCATCAGCATGGATGACTGCAATAACTATGAATTGTGGTATGAGGACTGGAACGACGGGGATTACGATATGCATTGGCGTTTTCAACGGATACTCTCAGGTCCCGACGCCGGAAAAATCCTTACGAGTGTCAAATTTGTAACGTCTGCCTACGCCCATTACTACCTATATTTAGATGAAAATGGAACGCCATTCCCGGGAAATTTAATGCGTTACTGTAACAGCAACGGTTATCAAAGTTGCATACTGCCTGGGAACGTGCCCATAAATGGACGGACTTATGTTCCCACCAACCAGTGGCTCGAAGCGGATGTATTGATTGACGGCCACCTGGACCGACCCTGTGCCTGTCCACCGGCCGTGGATGCCGGCGCGGATGTGAGTATTGCCTATCCCAACCTGGAATATCAACTTTTAGGCGACGCGTCGATCGATTCGGCAACGGGCCTTCCCTCCGAAGTGTTTTGGACACAACTGAGCGGCCCACCCGGCGTGGCCTTTAGCGACGCGACTGCGTTACAACCCACAGCCACCTTCCCCGGCGAAGGAGTCTACGTGCTGAAGCTAACCGGTACCGCAGAAGGTGGAAATTCATCTGATGAGGTGCAAATCACGATCCTTCCCGAGGGCTCTACGCTCTATCGTTATGTTCGTGTGAAGCACACCGGTGCCTTCGGACCACTTTGCCTGGCGAATATAAAAATCATTAATAATGATGGAGTCGATGTAGCCCCGATGGGTATGGCATCTTCCTCAAGTGGGTGGGGTCAGAATAATCCGCTTGTTAGTTCCGGGGGCAGTTTTTATTTCCAATCAAAATCCTCTGGAGATCGTTGGTGGATGGTCGAGTTTGGCGAGGCAAGCACGATCGATTCCATTGAAATAGAAAACGCCTGCGGTGGTCTCGGAAGTTTGCTCGACGGGGCACAGGTGGAAGCGCTTGATGAAAACGAAACAAAAATCTGGAACTCCGAGGCGATCAGCGGTGCATCGGATGGCAGCATTCATACCTTCAACCCATGATTATGATGCGGCTCGATAATTGCTAAAGCGGGTGCCGAAACTCGTTAACTGGCACGATGGACAAGAAGCGGAGAATGAAAATTAAATTTCACGCGAACCTGTCGGACTTCATTTTCGCGAGCGGACTTGTTGTATGCGTTGGTGGGTGCTCAGACGCACCGGAGGCGGATCGACAAAAAACCAAAAGACCTGTCATCCAAGTCGCCAAGATTCTGCCCGATGCGACCTACGATCGGGCCCTTGCGGTGGCCTCCACTCCCGAAGAACAGACAATTGTAAAAGCATGCCGACGCCTGGAGGGTAAACGAAAAACTCCGAATATCGATCCAGAAACCATCCAGGCCATGCAGGAGGTTTTGTTCGAAAGTGCGGCGCCCGAAGTCCGTGCGGCAGTCGCTGCAGGCCTGGGAAACGCCGGCAATGTAGATGCAACCCCGAGCTTACTGGATGCGATGGAAGATGATGCACTTGTCACGCGGCAGGCGGCGGCAAAGGCGGTAGGAAAATTAATGGGATGGCGCCAGGGCTTTCAACCGGACGACCCACGCGCCAAGCGGGCAGAGGCGGTAGAACGATTTCGCGAAAGATGGCTACTCTTTGAAGGCTCCGATCTTTACCAAGTGGCTACCGATCCGGAAGCTCGGGAAAGAGCCGGCGCAATTGCAGAAAAGCGGGCGAAATTCTGGCGACGGAAAGAAAGACTGCCAGCCAACCAAAAAGAAACCGCCACCGATCCCAACGACTTTCCACAGCCCGAAACACTGCAGCCACCCCGAGCGAGACCCTCTGCAGAAGAAATAAGACTCCAACTCGAGCGGCAGCAGTAAAACCGATGGAGTTTGTTTGTATCTCGGACGATTTAACTGGTGATAACGCGATTTATTGACATTTTTTTACTTAATTGATAGTCTAAGAAATGGCGGCGCTGGCCAAAACAGCAAACTCAATGCGGCCGACCGAGATGGGGTGCAAAAAACCGATGTGAGAGAAGAGGCATGGCAGATGTCCACGTGGCAACCGCTACTTTCCTTCCTCGCACGAATGGTGGTGCGTTTTAATCCGCATCGCTAAGGAATGAGGAACCATGCTGCGTTTTTATTTTGGCCGCAAGGTACCCCGCGGCTTCACACTCGTTGAACTTTTAATCGTGATCGTGGTGGTCGTGATTCTCATGGCCCTGCTCCTTCCTGCAGTCCAGAGTTCGCGGGCCAGTGCCCGCAGTGCAGGTTGTCAGAACAATTTGCGGCAACTTTCGTTCGCGCTGAAAAAAGCGCAGGCCAACATCCCACCCGACAAGCTGAACATCCAAGATGCAACCGGTTTTGATCAATTCAAGCAGCACCTCAGTGAGTACTCCGAGGATGGCGATGCCATCTGGTCCTCCCCGGGCGTAGGCGGCGATGCCAACAGCTACGGTTTCAACGAGCGGGTCCACCGCCTGGGCGTAAAGGATGCGGGAAAGATTGTTGCCCTAACCTATCCCCAAGAGGTTGCCCATGCGATCAGCACACCAAAAGATTTCAGGGATCGCGCAGATCCAGACGCTTTGGTCCACTTCGGCAAGGCGAATGTGGTCTTTTACGATGGGCATACTGAGTCGATGGATCTGTATGGCGCCGAGGGCTTCTGCTCACTCGACGAGAATGACCAGTTGGCCTGTGCGTGGAGCGAAAAATGGCTGCCGACCCGCGATGAAGCGCAGATTAATGCCGAACTCAGTGCCGCCAGCACACAGGATGGCACGCAGTACACACTCCCCGATGTATGCGCTGACGGGGTTGTCGGGGGATCGTACACGATTCCCGATCGGGACAGCGATGGAGTCCCCGATGTCATTCCGGGGCAACTGACCGGAAGCGACGACGACTTCGATGGCGATGGGACCCCCAACGCCGAGGATCCCTACCCCTACCAGGACGAGCATCCAACCGAGGAGGGTGACACTCCCTCGAGCAGTCAAAGTAACCCCTGCACCGGTGGAGAAACGCAAGACTGCAGCGACAACTGTCCCGATGTGGCCAACGCGGATCAGGCAGATTCTGACGGAGACGGCATTGGTGATGCGTGTCAAGATTCGGGAGGTAGTGGAGGGATAGACGATGCCGATGAAGACGGGATTCCCGATACCGAAGACAACTGCCCCAACACCTACAACCCCGGACAGGAAGATGACGATAGCGATAACATTGGCAACGTCTGCGATGACGACTACGGTGAAGAAGAAACCGGACCGGCTGAAGTTGAATGCGAGGAGGAAGATCCGGGATACCTTGTTGACAACGGCATCAATGGAGCAACCGATTCATTTCAAACAGCTGGGTCTGGCTTTTATTTGATTGAAAGTGGGGATGCTACCGGTTGTCGATCAAATAATATGCACCGAGCAAGTGGAGGGACTTCGGCCCAAGCGATCTATACGTTGATGAATCTAGTTCCTGGTAAGTATCGCGTCTTTCTTACCTGGAAAGCAGATCCACAAGGTGCAACCAATGCAAGTTACACCGTCTACGACAACACCCATACGATCGGAGATGCGCTAGCCAGCGATACGGTCAATCAGACCCAAGCCCCTGCAACAGATACGTTCCCTATCGAAAAATGGCACTGTTGCAATGCAGCGGATTGTCCGGACGGACAACCTTACGATGATCAATATCATCATCTGGTGGCCTGTGGTGGTTGGGATAATGTAAACAATCTAGTTCTTGGTCCACATCACAAATATGGATGGCACGAAATCTCGGGCGGTCCGTTTGAGACTACCTCTTCGATCTTGAGTATTTTGCTCGATGCATCGACGGCCAACGGTCGGGTGCATGCCGATGCCGTCTGGCTGGAAAGAGAAAGTTGCTCCGAAAGCGAGCCCTACGAGCCCACGGATCCGTATTCAGATTCAGGGCCAAACCCATGCAATTATCCTCAGGATCCGCTCGCACAAATGAAGGACGGACTGGATTGGATTGTGGAACACCAACAGGCAGATGGTTCCTGGCAGCATGTTCACTCCACTGCACCGGGCACCACGGGTGGGCCCTGTGGCGGTCAGTGTGCTGGATATGGATGAGGAGGCTACGCGGGCGCATCGACCGCCTTTGGTATTTTGGCGCTGCTCAGCGCGGGCTATACACCCGTAAGCGGCCCGGAATATTATCGCGATTCGCTCTGTCGAGCTATTAACTGGATGATGGACTACCAAAATGGGGCCGGCGGTTACCACGAAGACTTCACGTAT
>JAUWIQ010000415.1 GCA_030605285.1 Planctomycetota bacterium | reverse complement strand
TAGATAACATCGCTATGGATGAACCGCACCAACAACCCGGATACGTAATCGACGAGTGGCGGGTCTGCAATGCCAAGACGGGCTACAAAGGCGTACTCTGTAACCCCCGTAAAGAATCGGCGAAGCGTCTGTTGCGATGTGGATTTCATGCGAGTACATGCTCCCATAAACGCCAGGGTCTATATTTACCATCGGCAAAAGTTAACTAGTACCCTTTAGTTTTAATTTAACCGGGCGCTTTTGATGGAGTCAAGAAAATCCCACCACATCTGCGGGCGTTCTCTGGCAACCATTGATTTAATAAGTACTTACGCGCAACGCAATGCCGGTCAATCCATTCGATTTTTCGGGATTTTCAATGTGGGGGGCGATTTATTTTTTGCTTTCCTCAGTCGCTTCAGACAGTCCTAAGTATCTGCTAGAGATGGGAGCAAGCTAGCAACCGGCAGTCGCTTCGATGAGCGTTTTGACATACTCTTCCACATCCTGCAGAACAGTGCTGCCGGATTGCTCACCATAGTGGGCCATCCTACGAACGATGGCACTGCCGACAATCAGCCCGTCGGCGATGGGTGCCAGCAAGCGAATCTGTTCGGGGCTGCTGATCCCAAAGCCAATACAGATGGGAAGATCGGTCTGTTCTCGGAGCCAGCCTACATTCTCGTGTAGAAACTCGGGAAGTTGTTTTCGTTCACCGGTAATTCCTACGACCGATACGTAATAAATGAAACCACTCGATGCGGCGACAATCCGCAGGGCACGGTCCCGAGGCGTATTGGGGGTCACCAGTTGGATCAGGCTGAGGTCCTCCTCTTGGCAGATCTCCTGCAACGCGCCTGACTCCTCAACGGGCAAGTCGGGGACGATCAGTCCGGCTACACCGCACTGCTTTGCGGTTTCCACATACTTTCTCAGACCCTGCCGATAGATGATGGCGTGACTGACCATCGTAACAACCGGTGCGGCTAATTCCGGCGTTGTTTGCCTAAGCATCTCAAAGATATCGCTCAGTGCGACCCCCGCGGATAGTGCGCGGGTATAGGATTCCTGGATGACAGGGCCATCCGCAATGGGGTCACTATAAGGAATACCTACCTCGCAGAGGTGGCTTCCCTGCCGGACAAGGGCTTTGAGCAGCGTGGAGGTAAAATCCAAATCTGGATCCCCTGCCGTGATAAAGGGGATGAATGCCTTTTGCCCACGCGTTCTTAATTCCTCAAACAATCGATCCACTGCCGACATTGAACGAATGTTCCTTTCCCTTGAGAGCACCGCAAAAAATTCCACTAGGTATAGTGCTCGCCACACAGTCGGGAAATTTCTGCAGTATCTTTGTCACCTCGTCCTGAGAGACAGACAACAACGATTTGATCTGCAGGTCGCTCACCCGCTATGCGCATGGCAGTCGAAATGGCATGTGCACTCTCAACGGCTGCCAGGATTCCCTCGTTTTTAGCCAACGCGTCAAATGCCTGCAACGCATCATCGTCTCTGCAGCTTTCGTAGCTGACGCGCCCGGTGGCCTTCCAATAACTATGCTCCGGGCCGACACCAGGATAGTCCAACCCTGCGGAAATCGAGTGGACATCACAGGTTTGGCCATCTTCATCCTGCATCACATAACTATAGCTACCATGCAACACGCCCGGCGAGCCGTAGGTCAGCGGCGATGCATGTTCGCCCGCAGTGGAAGAGCGACCGCCTGCCTCCACGCCAACCAATTCAACTGCGGAATGTTCGACGAAAGGATAGAACATTCCTGCCGCATTGCTACCGCCTCCGACACAGGCGACAACCACGTCCGGCAAGCGACCGATCTGGTCATTGCATTGTATGATGGTTTCTCGGCCAATGACCGACTGGAAGTCCCGTACAATCATCGGAAAGGGATGGGGGCCGACGACAGAACCCAGAATATAATGTGTGCTTTCGACCGAGGCCATCCAGTCGCGCATGGTCTCATTGATGGCATCGCGGAGTGTGCGCGAACCACTTGTGACAGGACGTACCTCGGCCCCCAGAAGCTTCATGCTGAAGACGTTCGGCGCCTGACGGCGCATGTCTTCTTCGCCCATGTAAACCACGCAGGGTAAACCAAATCGTGCACAGGCGGTTGCCGTAGCGACACCATGCTGACCCGCCCCCGTTTCGGCAATGACGCGGGTCTTGCCCATTCGCAGTGTCAGCAATGCCTGCCCAAGGGTATTGTTAATTTTATGCGCACCGGTGTGGTTCAGATCTTCGCGCTTAAGATAAATTTGTGCTCCGCCAGAAAGCTTCGTTAGTCGAGGGGCGTAGTACAGGGGCGAGGATCTCCCCACGTAGTGTTTGAGCAATTCCGAAAGTTGAGCTTGGAAATCCGAGTCCTGCCGGGCCTGCTTGTACTGATCGGTAAGTTGGTCGAGTGCAGCAGTCAGCGTTTCGGGTACGTAGCGGCCCCCAAATTCTCCATAGCGACCGCTCGGGTCCGGGACTTGGCTGGATGCTCGCATGTCAGATTTTCTGGAGTTTTCGTGGATGTCGGCGGGGGTACAATGCAACTCCGCAGGCCTCCCTTGAACGCATGAGATTGAGCATAGGTTGCGGCTTTCTCATTGTCGAGGCTAGGCTGTGCGGAGTCAATTCTCGTTCGGCCTCAAACGGCATTGCCCCTTGCCGCCGTTGTCTGATTCGCATCGACTGTGTTACAATTGGTTCGTTAAGCAAAGCAGCGTTTGTATAGGACAACCTCAGGCCTCAAGCGGTCGTAAGGGAGATTCCATTATGGCAGAAGGTACTTATCTATTTACCAGTGAATCGGTGAGCATGGGCCATCCGGACAAATTGGCGGCCCGCATTTCAGATGGCATTCTCGATGCCCTCTTTGAACAGGACCCCCATTCACGGGTGGCGTGTGAAACGATGGTGACAACTGGATTTGTGGCCATCGCTGGTGAGATTACAACCGCTGCTGAGATTGATTACGAAGCCGTTGT
>JAUWIQ010000255.1 GCA_030605285.1 Planctomycetota bacterium | reverse complement strand
GTGGGTATGTTCTTTTGCCGTATTTCATTGAAATGGAACACGTCGTGAACGAGTTCGGAGTCGATCTGATTATGTTTGATGAGGGTGGACATGGGGACTTCCTAGGCGGCGGCGCCTGATGACGAGGATGATCGGAGACAGATTCCTCCTGACTCGCGGAGGCGGTGTACCATCCTGGCGACCGATTTGCAACTCGCAGAGATTTCTCGAGAGTGGGTAGGGCCTATTTCAGCAAGTGCTTTTTGCAACCGATCTGCTTCCTCAGGTTTCATGTTTTTTGTGACGCGCTGCACGATTTCCTCGTCAAGACTTGAAAGGGCCAAAATGGCATCTCGCTTATCAACCGCGCTGAGAACCTTACATAAGGTTTTTCCATCAAGATAAATCAGATCATCAACACTAGTTGGCGTTTTGGAAAAGTCGCGATCTTGCGCTGTATGCTTCGATTGCTTCTGTCTTCTTAATTTGGGACGTTCCGCCAGAAGTTGTTCTGCCAGTTTCGTATCTTGGCCTTTAAGTCCCTGGAGAATGGATGCCTGCACATCGTGATTTGTCAAATCGAGCAAATCACTAATGACCCGAATCCCTGCGTTTCGTTTTGAATTCCGCAAGAGTTGATCCGCAATCCGTTTTTCTAAACTCTGTTCGATTTCTTGTAAGACCTCTTCGCTTAAGTCCTCAAGGTCGCTGAGGCGGCTTAAGACCTCAATTTGGAGGGGAGTGGGCAGAGAGGACAAAACCTCAGCTGCCTGCTCCGATTCAAGATGCGAGAAGACGATGGCAATAATCTGCGCGCTCTCGTTTTTTAATAATTGATATAGATCATTCGGATTCACCTCGCTCACAAAGTGAAATGGAGGTGGATCCTGGATGCCCTCTGTTTGTTTCTCTGCGGTTGCACTTGCATACGCTGGATGTGTGGAAGTGAGTTCCGACAGTTCGATGCCAGCTGTTTGCTGGTGGGGGATTAAATGGCGGAAAAAAGTCTCACCAGGTACAACCAACGGTCTGCCCGATTTCTTGGAGCTCTCTTCGGTGAAGGTGTCATCGACGGGCGTACTCGCGACTTCGGATGCTAAATCGACTTGGGAAACATCGGATGATTGCGGGTTTGGATCGCTGGCAACCTTGGGGTAATCTGTCGGATCGCTCCCGAAGGAGTCTGTTGTGATGGGTTGTTGCTGTCGCCAAAGAACAAGACAGGCCGCTACCACGGCGCATCCCAACAAGGCAAGTATCCAGGAAGAAACGCCCTGGGAGTTTGCGGATTTTTCCGTAGCGAACGGTGTAGCCGGAGGTGTGATGGCCAGCAAACCGGTAGGAATCCGGCTTGGAATCGCACTGGGGGCGAGACTCGGTGCATGATTTAAATCGACAATATAGACTTTGTTTGTTTCGAGACCCGCAATACAGCCGGAAAGATACTCTCGAATAATTTGCGCCTGTTGGGGATCAAGTTTTTCGTTGCTTGAAGCCCGTACGGCAATTGAGGCGGTAAAAACGGTACGTTGCCGAATGCCACTGCTTTCCTCAGCATCATAATTGACCGTGGCTTCTTCAATGCCTTTCATGCGACTGATGTTTTCCGCCAATTCCCGTTCGTGAGCGTTTTTAATGCGATCTTCACGCTGTTTTCGATTTTCAAACGGGCTGCTTTTATTGAGCGCACTCTTCATGAACTGGCCCGACTGCAACGGTAATAGTTCAGAATTTTTTAAAGCGGCCATATAGCTGCTTTTTTGGGACTTGGGGACGGTAATCTGCTGTTGGTCTATTGTGTAGCCATCGAGTCCGGCCTCGGAAAATGCAAGCTCATAATCTGCCAGACGACTGGTAGGAATGACAAGCTGGGGTAGCAGTTGTACATGGGTTTCGTTCGCCTGGGGTCTCCACAGGCAGACCAGAGAGACAATGACAAGAGTCGCCAATAGAACCAGTGCCAATCGCCTAGCTCGTGGCATCATCCGAAAACGTTTAATCAGATCGTTATGGAGTTGTTGAAACAATTCCATGGGCACTCTCTATTAGGCTGCATGTCGGACGGATTTTGTCGAGGGCAAGTAGATTGTGAAGGCAGCACCACCCTCCGGGCAGTTTTGTACCTTGACCGAGCCTCCATGGGTTGCCGCAAAATGACGCAGATCAGCAATTGCATTTCGTGATCTATGCGTTTCGGAGTCCAGACTTGATTGCAGCCAGGACTCTTTCTCTTTTGAGATGTATCCGGTCCGGCTATCAGCAATTTCAAGTTCAATCCCGCTCCTGTCGGTGTAAACAATGAGACTAAGCTCGCCACCTTGTTTCATGCTACTGATGGCATCCCCGCAGAAGCTCCGCAGTGTGGAGCAAAACATGGTGCCGTCGATTTCTGCTTCCACGGAGGGTGGTACATCAACCGATATCTGAATTCCCTGGACCGATAATTGGTGATCAAATTCATCAACAACCTGGAGAATGGCACGCCGCAGGTTAGTCGTGGCGATTGGCCCACGTTGAAAATTACTTGAAACCGGAAACGGCCGTTCTTGGAAACGGTTTGCGGGTCTGCGCATGGAATGACCTTGAGGGTAAGGAAGCAGAGATTGAAGTTCGGTTGTGGTGTTCGGGTGTTTTAGCCCGGCAAGGCTTACGACGCCTGATGAAACCTCGTGGCTCCAGTCAAAGCAAAGCAAACAAAGGCGGCGGAGGCTACTCGAAAGGGCAGCTTGTTGTCAATCCGCATTCGCCACTCGCCAGCACTGATAGTGCTTTGGAGTACCCTACGATACTTGTGGGATCAGGCGACGAAAACACATGAGTGTTTCAGCAAGTCACAATAGGAGCTTGTTGCTCCTCCTCGATGGTTTCCATCATCCAGCGATCGACGTCTGAGAGCATCAAGTCACTGAGAAAATCACCTGGGGGATATTGGCGCAGCGTCACGGTCATGCCTGCGGTGTGAAGTAGTCGCAAGTTCGCGCAGACGATGGAGTCCGGGTAGTCCGGGTTATCGCGATCGACGCTTAAAAGCAGCGGAAGTCGCCGAGCATCGAGTAGGCGCAGGAAAGGGTTGTTGCCGGTCGGCAAAGATCCGCCTAGGGAAGCGATTCCACAAAAATGTTCGGGCATGCTCATCCCTACTCGAACCGCCATCGTTCCGCCGCTGCCGCTGCCTGCGAGAAATATTCGATTTGAGTGAATGTGGAAACGTTGCCGCGCGTGTTCGATAGACTCCAAGACCCTTTCGAGGGTCAAGCGGACATATTTCTCTGTCTGGCACCAGGTAAAAGAATTTGGATTGGCGGTAAATTCTTCTTCCGCTTTCGCTATATTTCCACGGGGTGCCACCGCAACGTAGTTGCGCATGCTTATTCTCGGCATAACGTACCGTAAATGATTTTCGTTTTGTCCCGATCCGTGTAGCCAGACAAGTAAGGGATAACTGTAATCCGGTTCATAATGAAGCGGTGCAAATACGGAAAATCCGACGAGGTCGTCCGGAACCGTATGGTTGCCCTGGTAAAAATCGCCACGGGTGCAGGATTCGTTCGTTTCTTGCAGTATCACATCGGACAAGAGGCGATTCATAATGCAGAAATCTCCTTCGTAATTGGGCGAGGTCTTAGGGGGCGGGGCTTCTTAAGGTGATGAAACTGCAAGCCCGAGCATTAGGAGGCAACTCGGAGGCACGGAATCCAGGATGTCGTTTGATGGGGCAGGCAATTGCACGGGAGTCGGGATTATCTGACCACGGGTGGGATCACCAGCGGGTTGTACATTGCAAGTCATTGCCAACGCAATCCAGATTATTCCCCAAGGGGGTTGCCGCTACTTGCAACGCTATCATCAAATACGATTTCCCTGGGGTCCCAATTACCGTTGCGAAGAAAAGCCATAGCCAGCTTATACCAGGGGAGTTTCGCGGCGGATGTGCATGATGAGAATACGAAAAGTTCCGGCTTATTTCCGTCAATAACAACAACGAAAAATCGCGGCGGCCCTGTCTGGGTAAGATGCTCTTTGCCAACACCGGACGCAATGGCAAAGCGAGCCTGCTTGTAAGCAGACCCGCGAGCAAACGGCCCTACCCGAGCAGTTGATCCATCGTCGCAACTAGATCTTTTACTGCGGCCACGCTATTTTGGAATTCAACTTTTTCCTGTTCGCTCAATTCCAGTTGAATGATTTTCTCCACTCCACCCGCGC
>JAUWIQ010000082.1 GCA_030605285.1 Planctomycetota bacterium | reverse complement strand
GCCAAGGTGGCTTTGAGGTCGATACGCAAAAATATGATTACCAGCGCAATTGCGACTAAATTCAACAGGCTGTTGCCACCGAGCAACCACGCGATCGCATCCGGATTGTTCCCGAAATCAGTTTCTTTGCCGGGAATCCCAAATCGCTGTTGGACAAAGAGCGTTGCTATCAAGGACGCGACGAGATATAAGAAAAATGCCACTGCAACGTGCGTCCCACGCCAGGGTACGAGCGATCGTGGTTCGGTGCAAAGCAACTCGCCCATAGCGCGACGTCGGGCAAGAAGACCAAACCAGATAACGGCACTCATAGAGATGATCACCACGATCGCAACAGTAAGCAGCAACTGGATAATCGTCATAGCGGTTGGAACTGGATTTTTGAACTGGGCGTTACGTTGGTATAAGGTTGGCAGCGCAAATCAAAGTGATTCTCGACAACTCGCTTCTGGGACAGCTTATTTACGCATCATGCGAGCCGCCACCACAAGATATTCACCGCCCGAATAGAGCGTTAACAGGATTGCCGCCCAGAGAATCGCGAGGACAGTCGGCGTTAGCCAGGTAGGTGGCTTGTGTTCCGTAAAGGTGAGTAGATAGAGACTCGCAACGACGGCTAGGCACTGCAGAACCATTTTTAGCTTACCGGCCATCTTGGCGGAAAAGTCGGTTCCCTGTTGTTCGAAAAAACTACGGAGCACGGTCACGAGCATTTCCCGCCCCGTAACCACCACAGCCATCCAGGCCGCAATTTTTGATCCGGGGCTGGCAACGAGAAAGATGAATGTTCCGCAAATAATAACTTTATCCACAAAGGGGTCAAAAATCCGTCCCAGCACCGTGACCTGACCATAGCGACGTGCCCAGAATCCATCGACCCAGTCGGTACTCGCCGCCACGACGAAGATAATTAGCGCGGCCCAGTAGAGTTGGGATTTGGTCTGTGCCGCAGTGCTGTCTAATTGGGCGATACCGATTACGATAAACAGCACGATCGACAAAAGTAACCTCAGCGAGGTTAGCAAGTTCGGGAAGTTAAGCGACGAGGAATTCGACATCGTGTGGTTCATGTTGCAAGCTAGATTCTATGCGTGAAAGTACGGTTAGCCTGGGACGGCGATCAGGTCGTACCCCTGCGATGCCACAATCTCACAAGGCACGAACTGACCAGCGGCAACGTTTTCCGCAGTAACAAACACAAGTCCATCGATGTCGGGTGCATCGGCATAGGTCCGTCCGATCCAGACCCCCGGCTCGTCCGGGTGGGGGCGATCGATGAGTACCTCAAGTTGTTTTCCGGTCTGTGCAGTATTCCACTGGAAGGCAATTTTTTGCTGGGCCTCCATGAGCTGACTGCGTCGAGCAGCCTTCACGTCTTCTGGTAGGTGACCATCCAGCTTGGCAGCGGGTGTATCCTCTTCGAGCGAGTACGTGAAAACTCCCAGCCGTTCAAATTGCTGTTGATCCACAAAATCAACGAGCTCTTTGAATTGTTGCTCCGTCTCTCCTGGAAATCCAGTGATGAAGGTTGTGCGAATCACGACATTTTTGATTCGGCTGCGGAGTTTCCCCAGAAGTTCTTCGGTTTTGCTGCGACTCACGCGCCGCTGCATCCGTTTGAGTACCGTATCATTGATATGTTGAAGTGGCATGTCCAGGTAAGGAACGATGCGACTGCTGCCCGCAATCAGATCAATCAGCTCCTCGTCAAAATACATTGGATAGAGATATAAGAGTCGGATCCAGTCCAGGCCCTCGATCTGCTCCAACTTCCCGAGCAGTTCGACAAGCCGCGATTCGCCGTAGAGGTCCCTGCCGTAATAGGTTGTGTCCTGGGCGACCAAATTGAGTTCCCGGACCCCATCCGCGGCCAACTCCTCCGCTTCGCGGACCACCTCATCCAGCGGTTTGGTGGCGTGTTTGCCCCGCATTTTTGGGATCGCACAGAACGTACAGAGTCGATCGCATCCCTCAGATATTTTCAAATAGGCGAAATGACGCGGTGTAATTCGGAGTCGGTTCGTGTCACTGAGCGGTCGCGCTGGAGCGGGATGAAAGACTGCGCGTTGCTCCTCCAATCCCCCAATCAGCCGATCTGCAAGTTGGGTTATCTCCTCGCGGGCAAAGACTCCAGCGATGTGGTCGATATCGGGTTGCTGCGTGAGCAAGGCTTCTTTTTCTCGCTCGGCAAGGCAGCCGGATACGATCAGGCCCCGAAGGCGGCCCGCCCGTTTAAGCTTGAGCATTTCTTCGATTACGCTGTGAGCCTCATCCCGGGCGCTTTCAATAAAGCCACAGGTGTTCACGATGGCAAAATCGGCGCCATCCGGTTCGGCGACGAGTTGGTACCCATCGAGTTGCAGCAGCCCCAACATGCGTTCGCTATCCACTAGATTTTTTGGGCAACCCAGGCTCATGAAGGCGTAGGTCCCCTTACATTCGGCACGTTGCAGGTCGGAGGAAAAAGTGCCAGCCAAGGGAAAGTTTCCAAACGAGGGGATTTTTACTAGATCGAGGTCTTATCGTACCTAAAGTTCAAGTAAATAACGAGGCGGCTCGCCCTTTAGACAATGCCAACCGGCCGCTGCACTTGCTCCGTGGGCCGATCCGAGAGCAAGTCTTCAAGGCGGCTGAAGAGGTCCTCCAGGTTCAGTGGCTTGGAGAGTACGGCCGCAGGACCTAAAAGTTCCACTTGCCGAACGTCTTCCCACCTGGGAAAGTCGATTAGCGCAAGTATGGGAGTCTCTGGATGCATCTGGCGGACTGTCCGCAGGTCGTGCAGGCGGGTTGGATTTCCTTCCCAGAGGATAGCAGCCGGGCCTTCAATCCGTGGCGGGCATCTGGGGTCAAGCCAGACGGCTCCAAAACCCCAGCGGCGGCAGACGGTGCAGAGCATATCTGCCAGATCAGCACACGGGCTTCGCACGGCAAGGAACTTCCCGGACGACACCTCGCGAGGATGGAAAAACAGGGTACGTTCGTCATCGGTTGCTGTTGTCGGTAGCCCCCATGTGGGCAACTGTGAGTCAGAGAACCGAAGAAAATCTTGCTTCCAATGGGCCAGCCAACCGTGCCAGTACGTTCGCAGCATGCCAGGCCACGGTAGACCCGTCCGCGGTTCCCCCTCGCACCAACTGCTGCCCAAAGCAAGTATCCGAGCCAAGGGTGCGGATCGTTGTAATTGGTCTAAATTTCCATGAGGGTGTTGTCCAGGCCACAGATGAGCCACCACAATCACATCGGGTGAGATACTGCCTGCCCGTATCCGGGATTGTGCCGAATTGCAATCGACGGTCGTCTCGATTTCCGTGAGACGACCGAGTTGCTCAGCAACCGGTTGAAATTCCGGGGGTGTGAAATCCCCGACCAACAACGTGAGTAGCGGATATGTTTTGCGATTAGAAATTGCCATGAGTCTGTCCTTCACGGCCCCAATTCCAGTTCTTTTTCGCGATCCGCAAGGATATCGTAGGCCTCGCGACCATTCTCGGCCGTCCGAATTGAACGCAACACATCTTTGTCATTGATCAGGCGGCTTAACCGCGCTAGTGTTTTGAGATGCCCCTGATCGGTAGTCGAGCAGATGAGAAAAAAAACATCGGTAAGTCCTCCCCCCTGACCGCCGAAGGGAATTCCCTGCACGGTACGTCCAAGCGCCAGAAGGGGCTTGGACAGGATGTGGGGCATCGGCCGACGCGGATGCAGTAAAGCCACCCCGCAACTCAATGCCGTTGGATGCATATCTTCTCGTTTGCGTACCGCGTTGGCGAGCGACTCAGGGTCCCAAAGTTCGCCCGTTTGCGCTGCCAGCATAGCCATCGCCTGAATTACCGATTCGCGAGTTTTTGCTGCCAAGGGAATACGAATGGTGTCCAAGGAAATCAAATCAGTTATCGCCAAAGCGAGTGGTTCGGGGCCCGCATTTCGGTCGAGTACACCTTCCATCTCAGCCAGTTCCAGATTGCAGTCGGTATCGGCGATCCGTTTTTCCAGCCAATGGTGTATTTCTTCACGGGCAAATCGCCAGCGGCCGGCGATTTTGCGCCCTGGCAGCTTGCCACGCTCTGCTAGGCGATTGACCTTTTGCGGTAGCAAATGAAGGTAGGCAGCTAGCGATTCGATATCAAAATCCGTATCGCGCATATTCCAATCTTTCTCTAATCCGCGAGGCTTGTCTAGATCAACTTGACACTCGGGTTTCGATCGGGGATTATCTTGCAATCGTAGGCTGCTGTGGCCGATGTGAATCTGCAATTCCCTTGTCCCGCGTTTGAATCAGGGGAACTTCGCAGGTTGGCTGCGTAGTCTGTGATGCGGCAAACAAGGCAGTTTGCCGGAACCCAGAGAGTGGTTTTCGCCATCGGTGCTCGATGGCCTTACCACGTAGGCAAGGAGGCCTGCAATGACTGGCAAGAGCTTATTGAAAGTGACAGGCCTGCCCGTTTCGGAGATTCTCCCGGACGGGCAGATTTTTGGTGCGGAAGAAATTTGGTTTTCATCCTGTACGTCCGATTCACGGGCTTGTCGCTCCGGTGACATTTTTGTCGCGATCATCGGAGATCGACTCGACGGCCACACATTTATTGATGAGGCGGTGCGCCAGGGTGCCCAGGCCATCATTGCCGAGCGACTCATACCCTCGCTCGAGGTGCCTCTCTGTATCGTGCCTGATTCGCGCGTTGCCTATGCGGAACTCTGTCATGCCCTGGCCGGTTTTCCCAGTCGCCGGCTGAATGTGATTGGCGTGACGGGTACTCATGGCAAGACAACCACTACCTGCCTGATCCAGTCGATTATCAAGATGGCCGGTCTTCATAGTGGCGTACTGAATACCTTGGGTTACTGTGATGGGCAGCGTACCTCTCCCGCAGTTCTTTCCACACCTGGTGCGGCCGTGATGGCGGATTACTTGGCAAAAATGCGGGCGGGCGGATGCACCCATGCCGTTGTCGAATTTTCAAGTCGCGCAATTGCCACGCGGCGCACAGTAGGTGTCGAGTTGGATGTGGCTTGTATCACGCATGACCAGCATGATCCTCTTGATTCCCACGACACGAAGGCCCAGATCTTTGAGCAATTGAGGCCGGAAGGGCTCGTTGTCCTCAATGCGGATGATGATAAATGCGCGGAATACCAGGATCAGTTGCCGAACCCCGTGCTGACGATTGGGATGCGGCGACCTGCCGCAGTCACCGCGATGCTTTTAGAGAGGGTTCCGAGTGAACAGACTTTTTTGCTGCAGTGGGGTACGGATACCATACCAGTTCGAACCCATATCATTGGGGACCATCATATTTACAACTGTTTGGCGGCCGCGGCGGTCGGGCTGGCCTATGGTGTGGACCTGGCGACGATCGTGCGGGGTTTGGAAAACGTCGATGAAATACCAGGGCAGTTGCAGCGGATTGAATGCGGCCAGAAGTTCCAGGTTTTTGTCGATAACGCGCATACGCCTGAGGCACTCGAAAACAGTCTGCGGACGCTTCGAGAGGTCACATCAGGCCGTTTGATTTGTGTCTTTGGTGCTGCAGGAAATCGGGACCGAGAAAAAAGGCCACGGATGGGAGAGACTGTTGCAATGCTTGCAGATGCCTCGATTGTTACCGATGATAATCCCCACAATGAGAGTTCTACCGAAATTGTTGAGGGAATTCTTCGGGGCATGCAATCTGCCGAGGATGTGCTTGTGGAATTCGATCGTGCCAGCGCAATAGAAATTGCGATTGCTTCGGCAAATGAAGGAGACTGCGTGCTGATTGCAGGAAGAGGCCACGAATCGTGGCAAATCCTTGGAAACCGACGGTTGCCCCTTGATGATCGCGAGGTTGCTCGGCACTGTCTCAGAGGCACGTCTTTAGCCTGGGGCGGGGAGGAAGGTCGGCGAGCCGCATGAGGGGGCAGGTTTGCTGTGGCTTGTCACAGGCAGCGGGTGGATCGCGACAATAACGACCGGTCTTTGGGGATCGGCCCACAATTGTGGCGGGGCCCCACAAATCAGCACAAGCGTTCCTCCTGTTTGTGCCGCTGTTTCTCGCGGGCTATTTCTCAGGGGTCCCGCGTCGAGCGATGATTGCCCTCTTTAATCCGCATTATTCGCTGGCAACGACAGCAGCTCTTTGGGGATTATGTGTGTTCATCGGGTGAGCTTGAAGAGTTTGCTGCGCATCGGGGAGTGTGCGATTTTGTCGTTGGTAGTACGGGAGGCGCACTCCCGCAGAAAACGGCCTTGGCATCCGTTCGGGAATTTGGTACTTGGGCTCCCGTGATCGCCAAACGCGATAAGCAATTGGGTCGATAGACCCCTCTAAATCAATAGGAGTTCCATCGATTGCGTGAAGGTTGCGGGGCCTGAACGCTGCCCTTCCTCCTGGGTAGGAGTTTGATTACCGTCAGTTGCTTCGGTTACTGGGTCAACCGAATTGGCGGTCGCTTCACGATGGATCTCGAGACTGAGGACTGGGGCGGCCTCACGCCGCCCCAGTCCCTCAGGGAACATGGCGCGTAGCCACGGCCTTGGTGGCTACGCGTTTTATTTATGATAGGATGGGATCGATGGGAACCGATAATTCAGAATTTTCAAAAGGGATGGACTCGGTAGAGCATGTGGTGTTTGCCGGAGGGGATACGGCGGGCCGTCTGTTTCCAGGTTTGGCGGTTGCTGATCAGCTTCGCAGGGATTTGCCTGGGGTAAAAATAAGTTTTTGCGGCGCGGGAACACATCTCGAAAGAAAGCACGTTTTCGCGGCAGGCTTTGCCTATCGCGGTCTTCCCTGTCGTCCCTGGTCGCAATCGTTGCGGGAGGTCTGGAAATTTGTCAAAGACCGACGTCGCAGGATTCGTAATGCGGCCCACTGGATTGGCTCAGAAAATGTGACTGCAGTTGTCGGTTTAGGTGGTTATGCCAGTCTGCCCATCGCGCGGGCCGCCCTGCAGGCTGGGATTCATGTTGCACTTCTGGATCAGAATCCGGTCTCCGGCCGCACCACGCGAAAATTGTCTCGCATTGCGGAATTGATTTGTGTTTCTTCCCCGGGTGCTAAGCAACGGCTGCGGACCTCGGCGAGTGTTCAGATCACAGGCAACCCAGTCCGTTCCATTTCGATAGCTCACAAGTCCCATTCTGCACACGGGCCACGCTTGCTGGTCACGGGGGGTTGCCTGGGTGTGCCGGCGCTGAACGAATGGGTTCCTCGCGCGCTTTATAAGCTCAGTCGTGCTGTGAGCAGCTGGCGGATTGTGCATCAGGCGGGATTGCAGGACACGTCCCGGACTGCAGAACTTTACAGGAAACTGGCCCTGCAGGCGGAGGTAGTTCCTTTTGTTGATGATCTTCCCAGCATGTTGCTCGATACAGATTTAGTGATTTGCCACGCAGGTGGCACGACACTTTCCGAGTTGGCAGTGTATGGTGTTCCCGCTATTCTGCTTTCCGACTCTGAAAGCAGTGGTGATCATCAGCGGATCCATGCCCGCTGTTTCACCCGCGCGGGAGCCGCCGTGACAATCGATCCTCTACAACTCTGTGGTCGCCTCGATGATGAATTAGGCGCACGGATATTACCGATAGTCAATGATGCTAATTTGCGTCAGGCGATGGCCAAGAGCATGTCGAATATGGCATTCCCGAATGCGGCGCATGATGTCGCCAAAGCGATTACCGGGTTACTCAGATCGG
>JAUWIQ010000121.1 GCA_030605285.1 Planctomycetota bacterium | reverse complement strand
CCCAAATCTCCGGCAACCTGGGATTGCAACAACCAGGCTGGCCCGGCGAGACTTTGAAATTCACTTTGCTTTTCTTTGGGTGTGAATCCCAGAACCCGTCGCTGGCCAGAGGCTGAAAATCGGCGAAGTGTCGCTGCAAGAAAGGCGTTGTACAGTTGCGCCGCCCGCAGCTCCCCTTCGGTAGCTGCCAGTCGTTTTTTGACAAAACCAGGCAGCCAATACTTGGCAAACACACCCAACTGTTGCTTCAGCCTAGTCACGTTATGAAATCATCCTTTCGCGGATTCAACCGCTGGCCATCTCGCGATTATCTGGCAGAAAAATTGGTGTGCAGAATCCTTTCCAATCAGCATGCCACTTAGCCCACGATTCGTTTGAGAAGTCGCGGATCGACACGACCACGAAAGCGAATTTTTCCGTCAATTGCAACAACCGGCACACAGTGGTCGAATCGCTCCAACAATTGAGGATCCGTATCAATATCGATCTCGATCGGCTGAAGATTGTGCCGCAAGAGCGTCTCTTTTGCCGTTTCGCAAAGATGGCATTCGCGACGGGTATAAAGTACGACATCATGTCGATTCGTCTTGATCTGAGAACGATCCGGTCTGCGGCGAAAAAATCTCAAGGCGGGGGCTTTCTAAAAAACTATTATCGCAAACCGGGAAGTTCCACCCTCCGCAGGCTACTACGCATCAAATTCGGAGTAATCCGCACTGCTGTTGGGGTGCGTTTGGGAACGCCAATGCTGAAATGCGAAAGTCATCGCGAAAACTGGAAATTCCTGGATTTACGTGTTAGGCTGAACAACGGGTGCCGGCCTTGGATTGTCCGTTTAATCTCCACCGGTTTTTTTGCCGATTTGAAACCACGACCTGCATCCTGGCGACTTCCACTCGTACCCACTCCGGAATATACCGAATTGTTCGGCCAACGGCATGGCAAAAGTCAGTGTAGAAAAATTAGTCGATTTATTGAAGCGTAGTGGGCTGATTGAAAATCTAGATCAGATCACTCAAGCTATTTCTGCGCTCAAGTCACAGTCAGGCGGGCTCTTACCGGGGGACTCGAAAACTGTCGCAAAGTTTTTCGTAGAAGAGAAACTGATCACGGATTGGCAAAGCGAAAAACTCCTCGAAGGGCGCTACAAGGGATTCTTTCTCGGCAAGTACAAGCTGCTAGGCCACCTTGGCAGCGGTGGGATGAGTAGCGTCTATCTTGCCGACCATGTGTTAATGCGGAGGCGGGTCGCGATTAAAGTTCTGCTTCCAAAACGGGTGGACGACTCTTCCTATCTGGCAAGATTTCACCAGGAAGCTCAGGCAGCTGCCAGCTTGGATCACCGCAACATTGTCCGCGCCTACGATGTGGATAGCGATAAGGGCACCCATTACCTTGTGATGGAATTCGTTGACGGAATGGATCTGCAACGCATGGTAAAAAAGTCGGGACCGCCCGACTACGATACCGTTGCCAATTACATTGCCCAGACGGCGGAGGGGCTCAGTCACGCCCATACCTCTGGACTAATCCACCGGGATATCAAGCCGGCTAATCTGCTGGTTGATGGGGACGGCTTGGTCAAAATTCTTGATATGGGTTTAGCCCGCTTTGCCGACAATGATGACGATGAGGCTTCACTCACTTTGGCACACGAAGAAAACGTACTTGGCACAGCAGATTATCTGGCACCCGAACAGGCCCTCAACAGCCACACGGTTGATGGGCGCGCTGACATCTACAGCCTCGGCTGCACGATGTACTACATGCTGACGGGCCATCCCCCCTACCCCGAAGGGACTCTTTCTCAACGATTGTTGGCGCACCAGAATCAAAAACCTGCAAGTATCCTCGAAGATCGTCCAGATGCCCCCCGGGATCTTGTGGCAATCTGCGAGCGAATGATGAGCAAGAAAGAGGAGGATCGCCAGCAGTCGGCAACGGAGGTTGCCCAGCAGTTGGCCATTTGGCTCGTCGGGCGGGGCCAAGAATACCAACTCCACATGGATAGCCCCTCGAGCAGCGGCATGTCGGGTAGTCTGGTGGCGGCCGTTTCTGCCGCCAGACAGCAGGAAGGAGGTGCCCGTCCTGTAGCCAAACAGCAAGGCGTCAAAGTAACGCGGCGCAAGTCTCAACCCAAACGAGCGGCGACCGCGGGTGAGACCGTTGGCGATAAGGACCGCAAGACGCTCAGCGGCACCACGGCCCGTTCGACCCCTACTGGAAAAGGCGGAAAAGGGCCGATCAAGGTCGTTAAGTCAACCACCGCAAAAACAAAAAAACGACCGCCGCCAACCGGGAAAGTCCGCGAGCAAAAGGCCCCGGTGATTGTGATCGATACCGGAAGTGAACCTGTCAACAAAACCTCGGCAACTCAGAAAAAGAGGCGGTCCCGAAGAACCGTGCCGCTCTGGGTCTGGGTGATTTTCGGTGGCATTTTAGTAGGCATTCTGATCGCCGTTATCATGTTGATGTTAGGGTTTCAGGTGAAACATTCCGCGGAAACGAACCACGCACAGCATCCCGGAGTTTACCTCGTGGGACGGGAAACCGACTGCAAGCTTTCCACCGACAAGACCAAGTTCTGGCTCCCGCTGCGGAAACCCTCGAGATCGACCGTCACATAGCGAAAACCGAGTTCGCTAAGGTAGCTGACGAGTCGGGCACGAAATTCTGGTTCGACAAGTCCTGCCACCTCCTCACCCGCGACTTCCAGTCGGGCCAACTCGCCTTCGTGACATCGTACGCGAACCGTTTTGTAGCCCGCTTCACGGAGAAACTGCTCGGCACGATCGCCCATGGCAAGCCGCTCCGGCGTGACCTCCAGACCGTAGGCCAGACGACTTGAGAGACACGGCAGGGCGGGTTTGTTCCAGACTGGAAGTTTCCATGCTTCGGCCAGATCACGAACATCGGCTTTGGTCAGTCCACACTCAGCGAGGGGACTGAGGACCGCCTTTTCACTCGCTGCCCTCAAACCGGGTCGATAATCGCCCAGGTCGTCACAGTTTGCTCCGTTAACCAGCATCTCGACACCCCATTCTGACAAAAGGGGTTGCAACCGCGAATAGAGCTCTGTCTTACAGTGATAACAGCGGTCCGGCCCATTGGCGACGTAGGCGGGATTTGCCATTTCCTCGGTTTTCACGACCTCATGGCGGATACCGATCCGAGCAGCAAGCTCGATCGCTTGTTCCAATTCCCCTGCGGCCAGACTGGCACTCACGGCAGTCACGGCCAGGGCCCGGTTGCCAAGGGCAAGCTCGGCCGCCTTGGCGACCACGGCACTGTCCACACCCCCGCTGAACGCTACGGCACAACTGTCCAGTCGCTGAAGTGAGGCAAGCAGCCGATCACGTTTTTCAGCAAGAGATGGCATGAATTTGCCTTGACGGGGTACAAGTGGGTACGGTCCCGTCTTTATTGAATGTGGCTAAAAAAAAAGCAACCCTCTGCCAGACGAGATGTCGCGGTGCCGTGGGTAAGCTCGTTTTGTAACCAAGGGGGTGCCTTGGACCTGAGTTTCGTGATCCAAACGCTTGCTCCAGTGCAGCGGCACCGGGCGCTGGCTATACGGCCCTCAAACCCTTTAGTAATAAAGGCTCCCAACGAGCTAATTTAGCGGCTCACCTCATGAAACACCGTCAACAAACATGACAGAGGAGTTGCTCGCAGTATGTTACCACGGCTGCCGCTGCACTACAAGAAAATTGTGCAAAAGTCTGTGAGGCGGGTTTTCTCGACAACCAAAATAAAACCGCTCGAAACCCTCTAGCCGCTGACAATATCCTCGGGTGCCCGGATGAGCGTCTCGAGAACCTTCATATTTCGCTCAAAGGCCACCACAACGGTCCGCTGTTCCACTCCATCGGCACGGGTTGCCACGATCGGAATGACTTGGCGACCCTCCTTGAGACTCACACGTACGGTGAACGTACCGTCCTCGCGTAAATCAATCGGTTCGCCTCGAAACGAAACGTGGGAACCGGGAGTCGTCGCACCATAGACGAGCAATTCAGAATCTACTTCGAAGACAAAATCCTGCTTGCGCCGTAAGTTTCCACCGCGAACGACCCCATACCGCGTCACCGGGGGCGATCCCAGTGGGCGACGAAGTCGTTCTTCAAACAGTTCCCGCAGATCTTCGGCATGGCCACTGTTCTCTGGACCCCCACTCATGGCATAGATTTTGTCGCATTGACGAGCTACCTCCTGCCAGTTCTTGTCCAACTCCGCATTGTCTCCCCGCGGTCGTGTCGTCACCACATTGCTACCGGCTAACGAATGAAACTGTTCGCCAGAGAGATAACCGATTTTGACCTGAAAAGAGGCGGGGGGATCGGTTACATCGATATACCAGTCATTCACACCTCCATGAATTGGAATATCGCGGATCACATTTTCCACCGACTTGGCTGCGGCTGTGTGACCTACGGCCAACAGCCTCAGCACTGGCTTGGCATTATGCCAATGCTGCCCCATGGCCACTGCCGCTCGCTCGATACTTTTCCGGCTTAATTCCCAAGAGGCATGCAGCCAATAAGGATCCCGAACCATCAGGACCAGACGGTCCCCACCACCCGAACGGCGGCCGCGACGGGTGGAACCATCAAGTATTTTCAACAATTTTTGAGTCGATTGAAATTCACGAATCTGTTTTCCAATACGATCTTTGCGCCGCGTTTCCGCCATTTGGCGACGGAGGGCGGACTTCGCAACCGAGCCGGAGCCGATTTTGCGACCCGCCAATTGTCCGCTGTTTCTTGACTTGCGCCGGGAGGCTTTGACCAGGGCCTTGACCAACTCTTCTTTCCGCATCGCATGCCAGCCAGCCACCCCGTCTTTTTTGGCCAACTTAGCCAGATCCTTACACGTTAAACCGCGAAGTGCAGCAGCTGTCATCCAAACACCCTCCAGGAAAGCGTTTATGCAAATCCCAAAATTGCCGCCACCACCCCGGCGTTCTCCCAGCCATGCGGCCCACCGCGATCCAAACAACACCACGCGATCCGGCAATGGCACGAACCATCATGGCAGCCTTGCCCTGCTTAAGGTGCGGAAACGCATATGGGATGTTTTATGCGTCTCTTGTGATTCTAATTGCCCGACCCGAAAAAGACAACGATTTTGTGGCCCGAAAAGAGGCCATTAATTTCCTTAAATAATTTCTATTCCTGTGCTTACGAAAACTGGTCGTTCCCTGTTCTAAGGCCCACACCGGGCCCGGACCCCCCGTCGATTAGGCAGATAAAACGGGTGCCGGTAATTACCAACTCCTGGCCGAGAGGCATCTCTTTTCGCACCTGGAATCCTCTCCCGCCAACGGCGCCCCCGATCGGATCGGGTTCGCGACGGACGAAAATATGAATTTGGCCGCAGCGATTGGTTGACCACTTTTTTGGGTTCGGATAGATTGGGCCACTCCCACACTGGCCGTTGAATTGAACCCTGGAAAGGACGCTCAGACTTTATTCAACGTGTTTTACCACAACACCTTACAAGATTCCTCCATCCCATATTACGACCTGCGGGCTCGGGGTACCTGTGACCGCTCCGAATGATAGTCGCTCGCCGATGGCGAAGGCCACTGCGGCGGCGTCGCGTGCCATGACGGTTGCTCTGGAAATGGTCCTTCCGGGCGTACTCGGACTTTGGATTGATGAGCAGCTTGGTACGCGAATTTTGTTTATGGTACTCGGCTTTATTTTTGGTTTAACCCTCGCCATCTGGCACCTACTTAAAATGACCAAGCCCGACAGACCCCAGAACCCTGGAGAGTCCCATTCTGAGGACAATGCTCCGCGATCAGGACGAGGAGGAACCGCCTCGTGAAGAACCGCCATCTGGTACCGTCTCGGATTGAGCGTCGCTACACGGTGGGGGGAGCCCTGGCGATCTTGGCCGTGGTGATTTTGGTGGGCTCGGTTGCCTACTGGCAACACCAGCTGCAGGGGCTGCTCGCTGCGGCAACTGCCCTGTTCATCTGTGGCCTAGGGATCGCCTCGGCCCGGTTGGTTGGCCTGTTTTTATCCGGCCCGGTGGCAGTGAACTACCGCATGCTCTTCGGTATGTTCATACGGATGGCTGTCCCCTTGCTACTCTGCGGGGTGCTGATGTTTGAAGAAAGCCCGCTTTTACAACTTGGTTTTGTTTATTACCTATTGGTTTTTTATCAACTGTCGCTCGCCGTCGACGTCTGCTGGTCGGTCGCGAATCTGAAACAATCGCTTGCGAGTTAAGGGCTGAAGAGAAAATGGCGGACTCGAGTCATGCATTGGAATCGGAGCACCTGTTCGGCCATGTCCAGGACGCCAAGCATTTTGATGTGCCCCATATGGTTGCTGAGGGGGGGAAGCTCAAAATCTGGCAACCTTTTGAGCCCTTTGTTGACGTGGCCCTGATGAAGGCCGCCCCGAACTGGCACCTCGCGCCATTTGATTTAAGCGTCACCAAGTTTATGGTGCTGGAGATCATTGCAGCGGCGCTCATGGTGGTGTTCTTTATTCCCCTGGCGAAAAAAATT
>JAUWIQ010000124.1 GCA_030605285.1 Planctomycetota bacterium | reverse complement strand
AGAGGGCGACAATGTCCGTCCTGCGAGCATACAGACTCCAGATTACGACAGTGCCAATCGCAAGAAATTTTGCCAATCCAAATCCCGTTCGAATCGTATTCTCGGCAGAAAAAATCCGCAGCAAACCCTGCCAGGGATGGAGTCGCGACCAGTCGGGCGCGGGCCTTGCCGGATTCAGGTGAAAGCGGGTCTGCACGAAATGTGTTCCCAGGGGCAGCACCAGCAGAAGCATCAGTCCAGGCAGCAGTAAGGTCGTGAGTGGTGCGACATTGTCCCGCCACATTTCCAACCACCCGGTCGAACCCAGATCGGTCACAACGGCTGTACTCAGTTGCTGACGAGTGATGGCCGCCAGATAATCGGCGAAGCTGCGACCCACTGTCACAAACGCCAGCATCATTCCGACAAGCAGTACTGCTCCTGTCAGGTCGGAACTCTTGGCGACATGCCCACGTGCACGGGCTTGTTGCCGCTTACGGGGGGTTGCTGGATGGATACGACTTTCCATGATCTCCACTCGCGAACGAATGCTGACTTCCCATGTTACTCAAATGAACAAGCAGGCACTTTTTAAAAACTTTGTTGCCAGATTGAAATAAAATGGGTGACCTTGTCGCCAAATAGATGGCCGATTGCAGCTAAAGAAAAGAGCAATCCGAGGAAGGTCACCCAGAGGTTCACGGTAAACCCCATGGTAAAACTGTTGAGCTGAGGAATTGCCCGACTGGCAAGACCAATTAGGAGAGTTGCGGCCAGGACGGCGGTAACCACGGGGGCCGCAACACGGACAGCCATGCGAAAACTTTCACTAAGCAAACGGGTTATGGTCTCGAGCATGCCTCCGGGCAGTGCGGTCCCGGTCGCGGGCAATGCTTGAAAGGAGTCAAGGATGGACATCATCAGGAGTCGATGTCCGCCCAGAGCAACAAAGATTGCCAATGCCAAGACCTGTAAAATACGTACTGTTACCGGAGAATGCGGAGAGAGGGGGTCCGCACTTTGTGCCGGTGTGATTGCCATACCGCTTTGGGCAATCAGTCCGCCAGCCAAGGTGAATCCTGAAAAGAGGGCCATCACGGCCAGCCCAAGGCTCGCTCCAATCAGGATATTCACCAGCAGTCCGACTAGAATTTCGTGATTCGATGGGATGGCGACGCCAACCTGCCACTGGATTGGTGCCACCAGAACGGACAGCACAACGGCGATCATGATGCGCAGGTGCAGGGGGAGAGTTCGCGATCCAAAGATGGGAACCAGCATCGTCATTGCGGCGATACGGGAGAGTACCATCGCAAAGACAACGAGCTTCCCGAAATATAAAGATAAAAGCAATTGCATTGGATCAGGCAGTGTGTCGCCTAGGGTGTTTCGTTAGAGCCAAATGAATTCGACACGCAATAGAAAAACAGAGAAGATCAGAGGTTCGTCGGGATCCCTGAAATTAAATCTACTGAATACTGTACAAGCTTATTGACGAGCCAGGGCAGCAGCAGGCTTACAACGAGTACTACCGCAACAATTTTTGGAATAAAGGAAATCGCCTGCTCGTGAATTTGTGTCACCGCTTGAAAAATACCAGTCAAAAGACCAACGAGCAGTCCGGTCACTAAGATCGGCGCACTGGTAAGAAGCATCATCATGATTGCCTCGCGACTGATATCGATGGCATTTTCAGGAGACATAGAAAGAACGGAGTGTTTGATTGATCGGCCTGATGAGCCGCTATTGGTAATTATAAAAATGGCTGAAAACTCTGCATCAACATGCCGACGATTAACTGCCAGCCATCCACGAGAACAAATAGCAACAGTTTAAAAGGCAGTGAGAGTAGCGCGGGCGGCACCATGACCATACCCATGGAGAGCGTGACACTCGCAACAACCATATCAAGAATTAGGAAAGGAATAAAAATTTGAAATCCGATCAGGAATGCGGTTTTCAATTCACTGAGCATGAAGGCAGGCAGGAGGGCGGAGAGTGGAACGTCTTCGTAATTTTCCGGGGCCTGGGATTGTGGCATGTACTTTAAAAACAGCCAGATATCATCCTGATTGCCAGTGGCCTCAATTTGCAGACTCATGAAGCGGCGGACAGGTTGAATGCCGGATGTCCACGCCTCATCGAGCGTTTTTTCACGCTCGGTGTAAGGAGCAATCCCTTGATCGTAAACCTGTTTCCAGACAGGGCTCATGAGGGCTAGCGACATGAAGAGTGCCAGCGATGTGATGACCTGGGTAGAAGGCAAAGACTGGATGCCGAGTGCAGCCCGTAGCAGGCCCAGGACAACCATAATGCGGACAAAGCAGGTGGTCATCAGGAAAATTGCTGGAGCCAGGCTCACAATTCCCAACAGCAAAAGTGTCTGCAGCGTTCCATCCAATTTGTCGGGTGTGATCCACTGAAAAAGTTGCTCCGGCATGGTGCTTGCCCCTTGGCCCGGGCGATACGCAGTATCGATTTCTTGTGCATGGGACACGGATGGCGGAAGCAAGAATAAGATTGCCAGGACGACCATCGGTCCTAAGGCCTGTGCGGTTTTACCGAGACAGGTCTTGCTCGGATGCGAAAATGGGGCGTCAGGCATGGCGAGATCCCAGGTATTCGGAATCCGATTGGCTTGCACGTCCTGTATCGCCAAAATGATCTTGGCGTGGGGTCCGTCGCGAGGGGATTGCCGCGAAGAGAGCGTTCCGCAGACTGACTGCACGACCCTGCTGATTGCTGCAGGCACTCGAGAGGCGTTCCAATTCTTCCGGTTCGGTGATTTCGGTCAGTGTTTGGGACCCGCTGGCCGATACGGCGATTAATAACAAGCGGTCGCCGAGACGTAGGAGTTGCACGTAATGTCGATTGTTGAGCGAAACGCGGCCAAGCACCTTCAGGACTTCTGAGGGCAGTATCTGCCCAGTTGAGCCATTCGTTCGTCGCATGAAATAAACGATAACGGCAAAAACCCCTATGACCACAGCAAGACTGCCAACGGTTTTTAAAACGGGACTCTCAGTTGGGGTGGTCGGTGGCGCAGGGGTGTTGGGGAGTTGAGTACGTACCAACGGTAAAGGTGTCTCTGCCAGATCCGATTTAGCGGATGTGGACGGATCCGTCGAAATCGCCTCAGCGACGATGCCTATTTCGTCTTTTACGGGCTGTTCATACGTTGCTGGTGCATGCGCACGATTCGGCTCAACGGCAGCAGCCATTTCCGCAGAGACAGCGAGTATTGCAAAGCACCCAATCCACCGCTGCAAAGTCAGGAGCATGTTGGTTCTTTCCTAATTGCCGTTATGCCAGGGCAATAGTGAACTCCCCCTACCGATTAGTTTCCGCATTAGACAATCGCATCCACGTGCGCAATAACATCCGTAATGCGGACACAAAATCGATTGTCAATAATGACGATTTCTCCTCGTGCGACGAGTGTTTTGTCAGCAAATACGTGGACTGGTTCGTCTACCGTCTGGTCTAGAATGACTGTCGTGCCGACCTGGATCTCTTGATCCGGGATGGATTCTAGTTGGGCCCGGCCAAGCTCAATGCAGACATTCAATCGACTTGCGCTCGTATCATTCATAGCCGGGTCGTTGTTGTGGAGACTTAGCTGCCAGCAATTCGATGCTGTGGTACAACACCGGAATTCTCTGCCGAGCGCGGGCGGGTAGTGTCCTAGAAGCGATCCGTCGAATCAAGCCCAAGTCACCCCAGAGGGGCTGTTGGAGAGGATCCGCGAAGTTGTGCTATGCGGTGTGCCCGCTGGCTGACTAAATCATCTGCTGCGCGCACTTCCTGCGCTGCTTGCTTCCGACTCTCGGTCAGGAGATGATTTTTCTCCAGATGGTCGATAATCTGGACCTCTTGTTGGGTCTTGCAGAGCTTGCTTCTTTGCAATGCCAACTCGGCTAATGTCCGCTGTTCTTCCTGCAGGAGCGTCTTCTGGTCCTGGAGCAGTTGTTGGCGAGTTTTGTCTCGGTAGTCCAGGTTTGCAGCAGAAGAAATTGTCGTTTTTTTTGATCGGTCAGTATCCTTTTCAATCTCGGCAAGGCAAAGATCGATTTGGTCAATTCTATTTCGCAGAGCGGTTGCCTGGGCCAAAGTGACAGCGACTAGGGCTGCCTGCTGGTTGCGTACCGATTTCCGCTGGTTCGAGAGTCTCGCCCAGGGCATCGGGCTGTTGTGCGTCATTGCAATTCCATCGGCCCATCGCCCTCACGAGGCCTTCTTGAGGAGGTAGAGTCTTGCGGCAGAAGCGACAAGAGTTCGTCGCGGGCAGAACGGAAGGAGCAAGCAATGCGGCTCGACTGACAAAGGTATTGGTCCATCGTTTCATGGAAACGAAGCGCCTCATCGACATCGGGATTTGTTCCTTGGCGGTAGGCACCCATGGATATCAATTCGGCGTACTCGCGATAGTTGGCCAGTAAAGTACGGAATTTCGTCGCGGCCGCCTGCTGGTCCGCTGACATCTGGATCAGGGAAAGACGGCTCACACTCTGCAGGATGTCGATCGCCGGGTAGTGGCCCCGGGCTGCTAAATCTTGAGATAGCCAGATTTGCCCGTCTAAAAGTCCCCGCAGTGCATCGCTGATCGGCTCCTGCGGATCGTTGCCCTCCACAAGCACGTTGTAGAATGCAGTGATATTGCCTTCCTTAGATCGCCCGGCACGCTCAATAAGTTTTGGAAGTAATGCAAAGACACTGGGCGGACAGCCTCTTGTGGTGGGCGGTTCGCCCGCGGCAATTCCAATTTCGCGCTGAGCCATCGCGATCCGTGTGATGGAGTCCATCAAGAGGAGAACGTTTTTTTGCTGATCCCGGAAATATTCTGCAATCGCGGTTGCGGTCGATGCGGCGCGCAAACGCATTGGTGCCGGTTGATCACTTGTTGCAACCACAATAACGCTCTTAGCTAGGCCCTCTGTCCCTAGTTCACGCTGCACAAATTCGTTGACTTCCCGCCCACGTTCGCCAATCAGCGCGATCACATTGACATCAGCATCGCTTTGACGAGCCAGCATCCCTATCATCGTACTCTTGCCTGCCCCCGCTCCTGAAAAGATCCCCACGCGTTGGCCCTGTCCACAGGTGAGTAAACCGTCGATGGCACGGATTCCGGTAGAAAAGGGCTTTTCGATCGGTGGTCTGGAGACGGCCGCTGGAGCATTTCGATTCCGCGGGATTCGATCGACTCGTGCCAGCGGCGGGCCGCCGTCGATTGGGTAGCCATTCACGTCGACAATGCGGCCGAGCAATTGTTGACCAACCGCCAGCCAGCCCGTCGAATATCTCAATCGCACACGGTCCCCACGTCGCACACCTGTCATTGTGTTCAGGGGATAAAGCAGCGTCGCATCCTCGGTAAATCCAATAACTTCCGCGGACAGCCTGCCACCAAGGTAGCTGTCTATTTCCACTTGGGCGCCCAAGGGAACTGGAAAGTCCGCAACGGCTACCGTGACACCCGTGGTTTGCAAAATGCGACCTTCGATACGAGCGGGTAGTATCCGTGCGAGTTGATCAATTAAGGTATTCACGTGGTAGCTTCAAGATCAGACTGGAAGAGGAGGTTGTTTTCGTGTCGATCGCTCAGCACGAGAGGAGAGGGGGCTCTGGTGAGTCGTCGAGTTCTGAAAAGATGCGTTGTAGTTGGGAATCGACACTTTGATCGATCAAGCCATGCTCAGTTTCAACGCGGCATTCCCCGGGGGCCAATCCCTCATCGACCATAATTTCTACCTCGGCGCCTGGTGCAACCTGCCCGGCGATTTGTTCGGAGGATGCACCCAGGGACTGTCGGTCTGCGGGGTGCAAGAAGATGCGTAAGCGACGACTCGTAGAAAGAAGTTCAAGTGACTCGCGGATCCAACGCAGGGAAATTTCCGGCTGTTGTTCAATTTGCCCGCGAATGATCCGTCGGGAAATTGCCAGGGCAAGTTCGAGAACGTGTCGATGCGATTCGGCCTGCCATTGCTGTTGCAAATGGTGAACCTGCTCCACTGTCTGGTGAAGCAATTCGCACTGCATTTGAAGTTGCTTTTCCCGCGGGCTGCAAGCCCCATCGGTAGGCTCTTCCTCGAGAGTCTGGGAAATTTCCCAGTTTCTATTTTGGAATGGCAAGTTGGGAGTGGGTATGTTCTTTTGCCGTATTTCATTGAAATGGAACACGTCGTGAACGAGTTCGGAGTCGATCTGATTATGTTTGATGAGGGTGGACATGGGGATTTCCTAGGCGGCGGCGCCTGATGACGAGGATGATCGGAGACAGATTCCTCCTGACTCGCGGAGGCGGTGTACCATCCTGGCGACCGATT
>JAUWIQ010000094.1 GCA_030605285.1 Planctomycetota bacterium | reverse complement strand
GCTGCACCCGTAAAATTACGGTGTTTTATTTGGCCTGTTGAATAACAGCAATCCACGCCTGCCCACCCGTTAAAAAAAAGTTTGTACGTCCGCCCGGCGGATTGCCGGGCCGACCTTTTCCTCTCGCTGCAGCCATTCATCCCGACAAGTCCCAGAAAGTGAGACCATGAGCATTCGAACCTGTCGCAGGACGAATCTTTTCGCATTCGTGGTGTTTACAAACTCTCTGTTTGCCGCCTTCTTTTGCTTGGCCGCTGCAGATGCCTGTACCAATATCCTCGTCAGCCGCGGCGCCTCAGCCGATGGCTCCGTCTTTGTCAGCTTTTCAGTCGATGGTACCGGTGCCGGGGCACTCTCCATCTCACGCGCAGATACCAAAGTCGAAGGTCCCGATCTGCATCCTTCGATAACCGAATGGAATGGGCCAACCTACAAAGTGCTCAACCACATTAACGAGTTCCAGGTGTCGATTGGCGAGACAACATCCAACGGTCGCTTGGAACTGACGAATAAAAACGAGAAGGCCCTGACCTACGATCGGCTGATGGTGCTGGCCCTTAAGCGGTGTAAAACTGCGCGGGAAGCGATCGTCGAGATTGATCGGCTGATGCAGACCTACGGTTACGGAAGTACGGGAGAAACTCTCTCGGTCGGCGACAAAAATGAGGTCTGGCTGATGGAGATTATGGGCAAAGGAGATGAAAAAGGTGCCGTTTGGGTGGCTGCCCGTGTACCGGAAGGCGCGATTTCCGCACACGCCAACATGAGCCGCATCACGACCTTCCCACTCGACGATTCCGAGAATTGGCTCTACTCAAACGACGTGATCAGCTTTGCTGTAGAGCAGGGATTTTACGATCCTGATTCCGGTACACCTTTCAGTTTTCGCGATGCCTACCATCCCAATATCAGCAAGCTGATCCAGCGGGCCTGTGCCGGTCGCATTTGGAGTATTTTTCGCCGAGCGGCACCGAGCAAAAACTTCTCCAGCGACTTTTACCGTGTCGTGGAAGGTGCCGAGCCTTATCCTCTGTTCGTCGTACCCGATGAGAAAATTTCGGTACATGACGTGATGCAATTAATGCGTGACCACTACGAGGGAACTCCCTGGGACATGACTCAGGGGGTGGGCGCGGGGCCCTTTGGCTCACCCTACCGTTACCGCGGACTGACCTTTGAGATCGATGGCAAGAACTACGCCTGGGAACGCCCTATTTCGAGTCAGCAGGCGGCCTGCGTCTGGATCGCCCAAAGCCGCAATTGGTTACCCGATCCGATTGGTGGAATTTACTGGTACACGCCGGACGACGCCTTCACCTCCTGTTTTGCTCCCTTCTACGTCGGGATCACCGAGGTCCCGGAACCCTACAAAACCGGGAGCTACGAAAAAATTTCCCGCGACAGCGCCTGGTGGATTTTTAATCTTGTCTCCAATTACGCATACGAACGATATTCGCGGGTGATTGACGACATTCTCAAAGTTCAGCGGGAGCAAGAACGTTATTATCTGGAAATGCTGCCGGAGATCGACAAGATGGCGCTCGCACTGAGCGACATCGATGAAGGGCTGATGCGGCAGTTCCTCACCGAGTACGGGATCAACACAGGCAATGCCCTCTTCGAGCGCTGGCGACAGCTGTACGACCATATTCTCACTAAAAACATCGATGGTTATCGCAAGAAAGAAGAGGGCCCGCCTGAAGAGATCGGTTACAGCGAGTCCTGGCTCCGTGAAATCGTCGCAGACCGCGGAGAGGATCTTTCGATTGGTGATGCCGCCGAGCACTAGTTAGCCAACGCACCCGCCTCATGGTAGGATCTGCATCGTCGTGGCGTGGTGGGTATGATCGGGACGGTCTCGTTGGGCAAGTCGACTGTCTACCTAGAGCAGTACTTTTCGTACAATTCAGGAAGAATCAGATCATGCGTTGGCACGTCGTGCTGTTATTCGTACCCCTCTTGAGCACCTTTTCGCTTGTCGATACGTCCGCCAGCGCGGCGGAGTCGCAGGTGATCGGTAGTCGGCCCAACATCATCCTGATTGTGGCGGACGATCTCGGTTACGGGGAACTTGGCTGTTATGGTCAGCGGCGGATCAAAACCCCCCACCTCGACCAACTGGCCAGCGAAGGGATGCGGTTCACGCAGTTCTATGCGGGTGCAAGCCTCTGCGCCTCGTCGCGTAATGTGTTGCTTACGGGTGAGCACACAGGCCACTGTCGCATTCGGGACAACGGCCCGCCCCAGACCCAAACGTTGCGGCCCGAGGATGTTACGATTGCCGAGGTCTTGAAGCAGGCCGGTTATGCGACGGCGGTGATCGGCAAATGGGCGATTGGGGGCGACCTGCCAGAGACCGGGGGCCGCCCGGAGGACCAGGGCTTCGATTATTTTTATGGGTATCTCAATACAGTACACGCACACAACTACTGGCCGACCTACCTCTGGCGGAACCGCCAAAAGGTGCCCTTGGGGAATGTGGTCCAAAAAGTCCCCCCGGGCTATGCGGGCTTTGTGGGGGGAATGGCGACCAAAAAAGTGGCCTACAGTCACGATCTGTTCATCCGCGAGGCCTTGCAGTGGATCGATCACAATCAAGAGGGCCCCTTCTTCCTGTTTCTGACCCCCACGATCCCGCACGCCAACCCCGAGGCCCGTAAGCTCACGGCCAAGCGCACGCCAGATGGCACGGGCAACGGCACGGAAGTACCCGAATTGGGCCGCTATGCGGACGAGAACTGGAGCGACCAGAATAAGGGTCAGGCGGCCATGATCAGTCGACTCGACTCGGGCGTGGGGCAAATCCTATCTCGTCTCGAAGAGCTCGGGATCGAGAAGAAAACAGCGGTTTTCTTTACTTCGGACAACGGCCCCCACAACGAAGCGGGGCACGATCCAGACTTTTTCCAAGCGGCCGGGCCGCTGCGGGGCCGCAAGTTTAGTCTTTACGAGGGGGGCCTCCGCGTGCCCCTGATCGCCCGCTGGACGGACACGATCCGGTCCGGGCAGGTGACTGACCAGATCGCCTATTTTGGTGATTTTTTTGCGACCTTCGCCGCCCTGGCGGGCCAACCACTCCCCGCAAAGGATCTCGACAGCATCAGCCTCCTGCCCACCCTGCTCGATCAACCGGCCGCGCAAACCCAACATCCGTATCTCTATTGGGAGCTGCATGGTGGCAGTCCCCGTCAGGCGGTCCGCTTTGGCCGCTTCAAGGCGATTCGTAGTCCGCTCGGTTCGGGCCCAATCAAACTCTACGACCTGCAGGCAGACATCGGCGAGACACACGACCTCGCCCCTGCCAAACCTGCCATCGTCGCACAGGCGGGCCGCTATTTGGATCAGGCACATCGCGAATCTCCAATCTGGAAAGATCCTCCACAGTAACCGCAGCGGCCGGGGTGGTGAGGATAGTACTTGGATTGATACAGAGAACGTCTCTTCAATCGAGCACCCTATCAACATAGAACCGGCGAAAGCCTGGGATCAGGAAGATTTATTTTCCGACCATCCCGGGGGGGCCTTTGTGCTGATGGCCGATGCCTCGGTACACTTTCTTGCCGAGGGGACGGAATTATCCATTTTACAATCCCTGGCTTCAAAAGATGGTCGGGAATCGTTCGATTACAGTTTTCTCGTTCCTTGAGCTGTACAAAGGGGTGTCGCATTGAATACTGGCTCTCGGCCATTTTGGGTCCGCTTGGGGACAACGGTCTTTTTAGTCCTCTGCGCCGAGCTGGCCGCCTGGGGCGGCCCGGCACAGGTTGTCCTCAACCGCCGTTGGACCCACTCCCATGGGCACTTCGATAAGTCGGCAGCCGAAGTCATTGCCTGGTCGTTTCCGGAAAAACGGCTTTTCGTAACGAACCGTGCCGAACAACGAGTCGATATTCTCCGGATCCAGGATGGCCGACTGGTTGGCCACCTGGATGTCTCCCCATATGGACGGCCAAACAGCGTTGCAGTCAGTGACCAATGGGTCGTCGTGGCGGTTGCCAATCGCGAAAAGACGGCTCCTGGATCCTGCGTCTTCTTCGATCTCAAGAGTGGCAAGGAATTGTGGCGCGTCGAGGTTGGCGCAAACCCCGATATGATTGCCGTTACCGGGGACGGAAAGACCGTGCTGGTTGCCAACGAGGGCGAACCAAATGAAGCGTATGATGAGGATCCGGAAGGTTCGGTATCCATTATCGACTTTTCCGGACCCGGCGGTGCGCCGCAGGCCAAGACCGCCGATTTTCGCCATTTCAATCCTCAGCGGAAGGCGTTGATTCGACGTGGTGTCCGTATTACCGGCCCCAGCAAACGGCATGCAGACAAGCTCGCTACGGTCGCGGAAGATTTGGAACCCGAGTATATCGCAACTTCGGCAGATGGCTCCAAGGCCTGGATCACATTGCAGGAGAACAATGCCATTGCCGTCCTGGACATCCGTACGGGTCGGATTGAGAAGATTTTTTCCTGCGGCCTCAAAAATCACAATCAGCCCAACAACGGATTGGACGTGAGTGATCGGGAGGGTGCCGGCAATAAAAAACCATCGATTCACATCGCACCGGCACCGGTTTGGGGTTTGTACCAACCGGATGCGATCGCCACCCTGCAGCACAAGGGCCGCACTTATCTACTGACTGCTAACGAAGGTGCCCCCCGTAATTACAACGGCTACAGCGATGTGAAAAAGGCAGGCAAGCTGGCGTTGCCGAAAAATATCTCGAAAAAAAATAGAAAACGCCTGGCACGACTCGAGGTTTCTAACGCAATAACAGAAACGGGGACAACCGATCGACTTTACAGCTTTGGTGGCCGATCGTTCTCGATTCGCGACAGCGAGGGCAAGTTGGTCTTCGACAGTGGCGATCAACTCGAACGAGAAATTGCCGCGAGATGGCCCGAGTATTTCAACTCCAGCCATGGAACGAAGGTCGAGATGGACAGGCGGAGCCACAAGCGGGGTCCCGAACCGGAAACCGTGACGGTCGGCACGATCGACGACCAGACCTACGCCTTCAGCGGCATGGAGCAGGCTAGCGTGATTGCGATCTACGATGTCACGGATCCAGAACACCCGGAATTTTGTGGCATCCACATGGGCCGTAACATTGAGGAGGGTAAACCGGGCGCTCAGCAGGCCAGCGACTTGGGGCCTGAGAGCCTGGTCTTTATCTCCGCTGAGAATGCACCCGATGGGAAGCCGCTGCGCGCGGTTGCTTATGAAGTCAGCGGGACCACAACGCTTTATGAAATTGGAACTGAAGAGAACTCCACGCCAGTGCAAGTGCCGCAATAAGGGCTTACACTGAATCGTCTGGCCAGCTTGCATGGAGCCCGACGAGCGAGGATACTGGGACTGCTCCCTAAATTTTCCGTTCGCCTCGTGAGCTAGTCCCTTGAGAATTCCGCCGAAATTCCTGTTCGGTCTTTGTACGACGTTGACTTGTCTGATGTTCTACAGCGAACCAACGATTGGCGAAGAAATTCTGCTCGAACAGGCCGCTCTCTGCCGCTACGGCTCGGAAGAATTAGTGAGCCAACTGAAGGCCAGTGCCAGCGGACGCCAGTATGCACCCGATCGGCAAGTGGACATTTTACACCTCAAGCTGGATGTCACACCCGACTTTAAAAAGCGGACCGTCCGCGGCACTTGTGAACTCACGTTTGTTCCTCTGGCTCGGCCGCTGCGCGAACTCACGCTCAATGCCATCGATCTGAATGTCCGCAGCATAAAGGCCAATGTTGAGATTTCGGATTTTGAAATGACACCCAAGGGACTTGAAATCGCCTTTGACCCGCCAGTCGATCCGGGCAGGCGTGTCGAGTTGGCAATTGACTACGAGGCCCAACCGAAAAAAGGGCTCTATTTTCGCACTCCCGAACTCGGCTTTCCGGAAGAGGACATCCATATCTGGACACAAGGTGAACCGCATGAGGCCCGTCACTGGTTCCCCAGTATCGATTACCCCAACGAACGGTTCACCAGCGAGGTCATCTGCCACGTCCCTGAGGAAATGACCGTACTCTCGAATGGCCAGATGGTCGGCAGGCAAAACGAGCCGGAGGGAATGAAATTGGTCCATTGGCGGCAGGACAAACCGCACGTCAATTATTTGATTGCCCTGGCGGCGGGGCGACTCGATAAGCTGGAAGGACAGTATCGCGACATCCCACTCGGATTTTACACTCCCAAGAGTCGCTCACCCTATGCCCACAATGCCTTCCGCGACACGGCCGACATTTTGGGGTTCCTGGAAAATGAGATCGGCGTACCTTACCCCTGGTCCAAATACGATCAAATCGTCGTTGAGGATTACCACATGGGTGGGATGGAAAACACTTCCCTCACGGTTCTCAATCCCATTGTGCTCTTTCCTGACGAAAGTGAAAATCTGCGGGATCTGCAAATCCTCATCGCCCACGAACTGGTCCATCAGTGGTTTGGCGATTACCTGACCTGCAAAGACTGGAGTGAACTCTGGCTTAACGAAGGATTTGCCGTCTACTATTCCTACCTCTACGGCGGCTACAAACACGGCAAGGATTCCATGCTCTACTCGGTTTATAACGACCGTCGGGGGATCCTCTACAACAAGAGCGAGAAACGGCCGATTGTTTTTCGCCACTACAAAAAGGCCTGGGATCAGTTCGATCAACGGGCCTATGCCAAGGGGAGCTGGATTCTGCATATGCTTCGCAGCAGGCTCGGTGAGGATCTGTTTCGCAAAGCGGTCAATCATTACGTCAAGCAAAATGCCCTGAGGAGCGTTGACAGCCACGACTTGCAGCAGGCCTTTGAGGAAGTTTCCGGTCTCTCGCTGGCGCCTTTTTTTGATCAATGGGTTCACAACCCGGGACACCCCCGCCTGAAGGTGAGCTACGACTGGCAGCCAGGCAACAAAATGGCCAAGGTCTCGGTCGAGCAGCTCAAGCAAGCTCGTGGTGACGATGATAAAGACAAAAAGAAAAACGAGACTAAAACTTTACTTTTTGATTTTCCTGTAACACTCCGTTTTGTGGGAAAAGATTTTGTCGTTGAGGAGTCCGTGTTGGTCGATAAGCGCCAGCAGGATTTCTACGTATTGCTCCCTTCCCAACCAGACATCGTTCGCTTCGATGCCAACATGGAGGTCCTGGCGGAGATCACTTTCGACAAGCCCAAGAAGATGCTCTATAAGCAACTCCGGCAGGAGGACGATATGGTGGGCCGCCTGCTGGCGGCCAAGGCACTGAGTGAAAAAGAGGATCAGAAAACGATTGAGCAGCTCAAGATGGCGCTCAAGAACGATCCCT
>JAUWIQ010000298.1 GCA_030605285.1 Planctomycetota bacterium | reverse complement strand
TTTCGCCCCCCAGAAGTCTATGATCTCAGCAGGCCAGCTGTGGGGCCTGTAGTAATCAAACGAACTTTTCTCGCAAGGAAACAACCGGTGAAAAATGGCATAACTCAAGGAACTTGTGGCCGCTTTGACCATTCCGACGCAGCGAGCGTTGCTCAGGACAAAAAGCCCATCCGCCACCGAATGCTTTTTTATATAAATTGGGACACTCGCGATCCAAACAAGTTTAAAGGTATAGGTCCGCTGTCAGGTCTTTCTCGATTTGATACATTTGGCGAAGCTAGCACGTCTTTAGGAGCGATCGGCTATGGCACGCACAGCGTCAGCCATCACATATTTGATTGGAAAGCGACCGGCTTCACCGCAGGCGGTCAACGTTTTGTTCGGCAATGAACCCTATCTCAAGAAGGCCGTTCTCAGTCGCCTGACGGGCATTATTTTGCCGGATAAAGATGCAGAGTTTAGCCTCACACGAATCGATGCATCGACAGGGACTTGGCGTGATGTTGCGGATGCCCTGGCGACAGGGTCTCTATTTGGTGGTGGTAAACGTTTGGTCACGTTGGAAGATGCCGATGATTTCGTAAAAGAATTCCGCAATTCTCTGGAGGATCATGCCAAAGAAGTTGCCACCGATGGTGTACTTGTCCTCACAGTAAAAACGTGGCAGAAGTCAACACGGATTTACAAGGAATTGGATAAGACTGGCTTGCAGATCGATTGCAATCAGCCAAAACCTGCGGATTTGGTGAAGTGGTTGCAGTATCGCGCTGCGCGCCTATCGGGTTTGCAACTGCCTTCAGATTCCGCCCGAGAAATGATTGAGATCGTCGGTTGCGAAATGGGTCTTCTCGATCAAGAGTTAGAAAAACTGACTCTTACATTCAGCACTGATACTCCACCGACTCCTGCTGATATTCAAACGCGGGTGGGCGGTTGGCGGACAAAAAAAGTTTGGGACATGTTAGACGCAGCCTGCGATGGCAATGCGGTAGACGCTATGAAACAATTGGAAAGATTAATTTATTCGGGTGAGCACCCGATTGCCGTTTTAGGGCAAATTGCTTTTCCTCTTCGTAAATTTGCACTTGCCACGAGCATTTATCGAGCTGCGGAAAAAGAACGTCGAAGGATTTCGCTAAGTGCTGCTCTGGAACGGGCAGGGGTCCAGCGGTATTACCTTTCCGATGCAGAACGAAGGTTGAAAAGGTTGGGTCGCGATCGGGCAGCCGCGTTGTACCGCTGGTTGCTTGAAGCCGATATGGCGATGAAGGGTGTGAGCAGTCGGTCGGATCGGGCCCGCATTGTACTGGAACAGTTGATCACGCGGATCGCCGTGCCGCGATCTGTCCGTCTTGATTCACGGCCCGAAATGCCCAAATTGTCTCGCTCTGGTTGAGAATCCGAGTGTCTTTGATTTCCTGGTATGCCATTTCTTTGGCATACATTGCGGTTGCTGATCCCTCCAAACGCTGATACGATCCCCCCCGCCTCGAGGCGATTCTGTGGGGAAAGGTCATGAAAGCCAAGACGATGTCATACGGTCTGGTCGGCTGCCAACGGCAGAAGATCATTTCTCTTAGCCGCTCTGCCACTTCCCACAGTGCATCGCGTCGCCTATTTTTTGCAAGCGTCCTTTGCATTTCGACTTTCCTCCTTTCAGGTTGCAATGGGTGGCCTTGGAGAGAAGGGGCGGTCCCCGACTCGGTTGCCACATGTCGAGAACTTTCACAGCAGGCGATCGTAAGTATGGAAGCCGATCGTTGGCAGGAGGCCGAAGGGTTACTGGATCGTGCGGTGGCTGCCTGTCCGATCGATCCAGACGCGCGTCGTTATTATGCAGAAACCCTTTTACAGCGTGGCGCATCTGCCGAAGCGCTTTCTCAGTTGGAGGAGGCAATTCGCCTCACTCCAAACGATACGCTGCTTGTGATTCGGGCCGGTGAAATCTGTTACCAGATGGGTGATTATAAGCAGGCTCGTCGCTGGGCAACCGAGGCAATTAATCTTGACCCTTCATCAGCAGATGGCTGGGCTTTAAGCGGATCGATTTATCGTGCAGAAGAAAATCCGAGACGGGCACTGGCCGATTTCCAACGGGCACTCGGATACCGTCCGGAGGATCCTGATCTACTTGCTGCGGTGGCTGAAGTTTATATGGCCCTAGGGAGGCCTGGCCGAACTCTCCTGCATTTGCAAAATCTTTCCGAAACGTACATTTCTGGCGAAGTTCCTCCGATAGTGTGGGCCCGCAAGGCAGATGCCTTGACGGCTTTGGGGCGCTACCGTGAGGCGGCCACATATTACCGATTGATTTGTGAGCAGATTCAGCCCTCTGCAGACGGCTACTATCGATTAGCACAGGCAGAGTTGCGTGCCGGCGAAGTGAAAGAGGCAAAGATTGCCACCGAAATGGCGTTACAAGTCGACCCGCAGCATCCTCTTAGCGTGCAACTTTTAGCTCAATTGCCACCCGAAGGTAGCGAGTCTCCTGCGCCGAGTAACCGATAAATTGTATTGCAGCAACGGCAATGCGGATCGCCATCTGGACGAGACTTACAATTGTTCTTCTCGCGTTTGAACTGTTTCTTCATCACGCGACTCCTGAACCTGTGTGTCGAGGTTCGGTTTACTTTTTGTCGCATACGCGTGCCAAAGCAGAAGGATGGCACCGACAACAAGCAGGCTGTCCGCAATATTAAAATTAGGCCACCGCCACGCATCGTTCCACTGGAGGAGAATCCAGTCTCTTACGGCATAGATGGGACTGCCCGGTAGGTCGCTTCCCACGAGTCCCTCAGGCCAGCGAAGGCCATGGAGTCCTAGACGGTCGTACAAATTTCCAAAGATACCAGCCGTTATGCCTCCTAATGCAATGGTGAGCCACCAATCTTTTGCTTCCCCCAGCACAAACAACCAGTAAAGGATTCCGCCGACTGCCAACACGGAAAGCAGGGCAAACCAAAAGACCCATCCCTGGCCGATTCCAAACACAGCCCCTTGGTTCAGGCTTACCTGCAATCCAATGTGGCCTTTCCAGAGCCAAAGGTAGGCTGGTTTGTCCAAGGTGGGTGGCCAGAGTTGTGAAAAAATCCAACTCTTCGTGCCCAGATCGAGGATCAAACCCACAAGGGCAACGAGCAGAAACACCAAATAGCGACTAGCGGGAACCAGTGGGATGCCTCCTCACCAATGCCAGTTGAGTTTCTAGTATTAAAGCCTTCCTTGGCCAGGAGCAGTGATTACTGTTCTCGCTTCGATGCGCAGTTGATACAGAGAGGGGTGTACGGTATCGCCTTGAGCCGCGTTTTTCGAATGGCCTTGCCACAGTCTTCACAACTGCCGTAGCTACGACCCTCGATTCGTTCAAGCGCCGCCTCAACAGCCTCGAGTGTCGATTCCTCGCTTTCCATCATGCTCAGCGTAAATTCTTGTTCATAATTATCGCTGCCGATATCGGCCATGTGGATTGGCATACTGGAAAGATCCCCGTTCGATTCGCTACGCGTTTTATTAAGCGCGACATCTGCCATCGTCGTCACATCTCCACGCAGCCTAGACCGCAGGCTCAAAAGCATTTCCTTATAAGGCTTCATTTCGGTTTTTTTCATGTTGTTTCTCCGCTGGTAGACTGCTCCGATCGACGACTGCAGAAATCATTCGAGCCCCCTTGGCACTGCCGGGAGAGGGCACATTGTAGGGACCCACGATAAAACTGTCAAAGGACCCAACGGCTGTGACCTTGATAGGGAGAAGGTGCTGCAATAGACTGAAAAATTCGGGATTATAT
>JAUWIQ010000299.1 GCA_030605285.1 Planctomycetota bacterium | reverse complement strand
GGTCGAGAAGGCCCTGCGAAAATATTTTGGAAAGCGGGGTGAGCAGGTTGTGCAAGACAATCTGACCTGTGTCAAGCGAGGCTTTGAGGAGATGCAGGAGATCCCGCCAGAAATCATCCACGCGGGCAATGGTCAGGCCTGAAGCAGTGGCGGAAATAGTGACGAGAACAGGGGCGTTCAGGCAGGGATTCAGGCACGCACCCAAAAAGGTTTTATAGAATAGCAAGTCAGGAGCGAGCTTATGGCAACCGCCGACAAACCCGCCTCGATGAATCAACCGAGCGAGCGAGATCCGCAGAATAACAATAGTTACGGTACGCTGGTTGATAGTGATTATCTGCCGGTCGATCTGCCGATTCTCGATGCGCATGATTTCAATGAGCGGATTATCCATGCGTATGAAGAGGGGAATGCGGAAAAGGGACTCCCCGCAGACCTCTCCGTTGCCCGCTCGCTGGTTCCTGCGGGTACGGCAACGTTACGTGATTTTAGCTACGTGGCGCCCGAGATTCCCGAATACATCATGGAAAATTGCACGGGCTGTATGGATTGCGTGACGCAGTGCCCCGATACCGCAATCCTCGGCAAAGTTCTCTCCGAGTCGGAGTGCGAAGCAAAACTTGCGGCGATCGAGAACGAAGAGGATCGAGCGATGTTCGCCGAGCAGTGGTCCAAGCCGAGAAAATATTATGAGGGCCCCAAGAAAAAGGGCAAAGAGGGCGGGCTCTTTTCAATTATCATCGATCCCAGTAAGTGCAAGGGGTGTGCTGAATGTGTGACCGTGTGTGACGACTTGGCACTGAAGATGATCCCCAAGACGGAACCGGTGATGGAGAGCATCCGGAAGAGTCATCGGCTCTTCAAGGACTTTGGTCCCAGCAATACCGACTACATCAACGACAATCTGCTGATCGATATGATGCTCAAGGAAGAGACGCATATCTATGTGGGAGGGGCGGGTTCTTGTGCCGGTTGTGGTGAGGGAACCGCCCTCCGGATGATGTGTGCCGCGACGGGAGCGAAGTACGGAAATCAGTGGGGGATTGTAGCCGCAACGGGTTGCAATACGGTGTATACGTCAACCTATCCTTACAATCCCTATCTCGTTCCCTGGACGAACTCGCTGTTTGAAAACGCCCCGGCCGATGCCATGGGCGTTCGCGCCCGCTGGGATCAGATGGGCTGGGCCGACAAGCCGCTCTGGTGCATTGGGGGCGATGGCGCGATGTTTGACATCGGTTTTCAATCGCTTTCGCGGATGCTGGCTGCGGGCACAAACGTGAAGATTCTCGTACTCGATACCCAGGTCTACTCGAATACGGGGGGACAGGCATCGACAAGCACCTACACGGGGCAGAATACGAAGATGTCGATCCACGGTAAGGCCATTGACGGTAAACAGGAGCGCCGCAAAGAGATTGCCCAGATTGCGATGATGCATCCCCGCACATTTGTCGCGCAGACGACAAGTGCCCACACGAATCATTTTTACAAAGCGGTTCTGGGAGCGCTGGAATTTGATGGTCCTGCGGTGATCAACTGTTATACGACCTGCCAACCGGAGCATGGTGTCGCGGACAATATGGCAGCCGACCAGGCACGCCTGGCAGTCGACACCCGAGCATTTCCCTTGTTGATTTATGATCCGCGAAAAGGAGACACGATCCGTAAGCGGCTCTCGCTCCAGGGTAATCCCGCCAGCAAGGAGGATTGGTGGAAAAATCCCAAAACAGGTGAGGCCGTGGATTTCATCGATTTCTGTCGCAGCGAAGGGCGATTTTCCAAGCACTTCGACAACGAGGGAAATCCCTCGGAGACACTGCTGTATGCCAAGCAGGACAGGCTGGAAAACTGGCAGCAATTGCAGGAGTTGGCGGGCTTAATCTAAGGGACCCCTGCTCCGCGCTGGGCTTCCCTTGCATGCGATAGAAGGTTTCCGCCATGCAAAACTTTTTCCGCTGGGCTTGCCCGTCCCTGGGATTCCTTTTTGCTCTCGTGCTCTTGAGCCCCCATTTGTCCGTAAAGGACAAAGTCTACGGACAACAGAACGCGCCGGTCCGACCCGCGATCGAAATGGTGCAGCGGCTTGGAGGCCATCTCTTTTTTGGTCGGGGAGAGGTTGTTGAGATCGTACTCAACCAGACGGCCGTCCAGGATGCCGATCTTCAACACATCTCGGGATTGAGCCAACTGACCGATCTGTCGCTCGAGGCGACTGGGATCGGGGATGCGGGACTTGTACATACTGCGAGGCTCAAAAATCTTGTCTGGCTCAACCTCTATCGCACACAGGTCAGTGACGCGAGTCTGGAACAGTTGAGGCAACTCGAGAAGCTTACGTATCTGCCCGTGGGAGGCACGCGGATCACGGACGCCGGTTTAATCCATCTGGGCCAAATGAAGAAGCTCCTCTACCTAGGGCTCAGGGACGATGCGATCAGCGATCGCGGCTTGAAGCATCTCGTGGGGTTGCACCGTCTGCAGGGCCTGAATCTGGCGGGCACACGCGTGACCGATGTGGGCATCGCCTCGTTGACGGGGATGAAGGGTCTGGAAAGACTATGGCTCCACGATACGGGCATTTCAGATGCCGCGATCGATTCGCTGAGTCAATTGCGTTCCCTCCGCCAAATCTACATTTATCGCACGCGCATTTCACCCGCGGGGATTGCTCGAATCCGCAAATCCTTGCCTGCTTGCCAGGTGCATGCCCAGGCTCCTCAATAATGCGGTGGTTTCTCGTCGAGCGGATCGTTTGCCGGTAGGGTGTCTGCGAGGCTGGTCAAGCGTTTGATGAGCAAGTTGCAAGTTGCCTGCAGTTGATCGATCTGGTTCTGCTGCTGGCAAATGGCCTCGTTGAGCTCCTTGACCGTTTGCTCCTGGTAGGCAATTTTTGTCTCGATTTCAATCAAGCGTTCTTGATGCATGGTTCTTGGCGACCGTTTTGTTTTTAGAGTTCCCGGCCGGTCGCGTGGGCGATGTTGCGGCATTGCTCCATCAAGCTCGCAAAGGCGTCGAAGTTGAGTGACTGGTAGCCGTCTGAAAACGCTTTTTCCGGATCGGGGTGAACTTCCACGATCAGCCCATCGGCACCTGCAGCGATCGCCGCCGCTGCCATGTCCGGAACCAGGAAGGCATGTCCCGTTCCGTGGCTCGGATCGATCACCACGGGAAGATGTGTTTTCTGGTGCAGATAAGGGACCGTTGCCAGGGGAAGTGTGAACCGAGTATGGCTCTCGAAGGTGCGAATCCCTCGCTCGCAGAGCATCACGTTGGTATTGCCACGATCAAGTATGTATTCCGCGGCCAGCAACAGTTCTTCGATTGTGGCGCTGGGGCCGCGTTTTAAGAGGACGGCACGCTCGCAGTTGCCAACCGCTTCCAGGAGTCGATAATTCTGCATATTACGGGCGCCTATCTGCAGCACGTCCGCATAACGGGAGACGAGTGGTACATCCTCGCTGGCGACCACTTCGGTAACGATTGCCAAGCCGGTTGCGCTGCGGGCGGCTGCCAGAAGCTCCAAGCCCTCCTCTTTCATGCCCTGGAAACTGTAGGGGCTGGTGCGGGGTTTAAATGCGCCGCCACGTAGAGCAGATCCACCTGCCGCTTTCACGGCGCGCGCAGTTTCTAAAATTTGTTGTTCGCTTTCCACGCTGCACGGACCGGCAATCATTCCCACGCGCGGTCCGCCGACTTGGAGGCTACCTGCCGTAACGACCGTTCTCTCCTCTTTGACTTCGAGGCTGGCAACTTTATACGGCGCGGAAATTGGCACAACGTCTG
>JAUWIQ010000097.1 GCA_030605285.1 Planctomycetota bacterium | reverse complement strand
GTAGCGCGCCGCGGCGTCCGGCGCGTAAAAACGCTGCCCCACGAAATGTCGGGAAAACCACGGCCCGGAAAACCGCGGCCCGGGAACACAGACCCTTTCTCTCCCAGACCGAGGCCCGGCAAGCGGTAGAAAAAGGAGTCCCACAAGAAAAGATAAGCAGTAGCAACCTCCAGCAGGCACCGTACCCAAAGCACCGCCCTGCCGACCGACTCCCGCCCCTGTCCCGTACCGAACCGTGAAAACCGCCCCCCAATTTCTTCCTTGCGAATTTCCTTGCCGTCTCCCTCCAACACCACCCGTCCCGGCGTGATCACGCCCCGCACGGGCAATACCCCGAGTCTCGCCCGTTTGCTGTTCCCTGTAAAGCAATCTCCACCGCGAATGAGAATTTCTCCCGGTTTTCGCACCGCAATCAAGCTTCTGCCGGCAGCAAAATCGCCCCCTAGGAAAGACTCTTGATCAATTCGATCAGCGGCAGGAACAGGGAAATCACAATAAATCCAATCGCCAGACCGAGCCCTACGATCAAAATCGGCTCCATCAGACTCACCAGGCTCTCAGTCAACACCGCCACTTCTTCATCAAATGTATCGGCCACCTTGTAGAGCATTGTGTCCAGTTCGCCCGTCTCTTCGCCCACGTCGATCATGTTCACGACCAGATCATCGACAACCGGCGCGCGCATCTTGCCCATATAGAGCAGTGCGCCAATGGGCCCCCCCATAAAAACAACCCACAGCGCAGCGGCCACCGGATGGAAACCAATACTGGAAAATTCCTTCAGGGGCTTGGCAATGGATTCCCCTTCGCGAATCGACTCGATCACCTTGCCCAGCAACCGCTCGAAGACTGCGTTGCCACTTGTCTCTTTGGTAATATTGAGCGCCTCCAGGATCGGCACACCACTGGCCACCAGGGTTCCGAGTGTCCGCGTCGTGCGGGCGAGAATATTTTTTTCGATCAGGGCGCCGAACACAGGCACCTTGATGATGAACATGTCCCAGCCCATACGACCGGTCTCGAATTTTCGCAGTAGTTTTACCGCCAGCCAGATCCCCACGGGGATTACCGGAATGAGAAAACCCCAGTTGACGACCCAATCTGAAATTACGATCAAGATTTTTGTCGGCGTCGGCAACTCCGCCTCGAAGTCATCGAAAATCTTCTGAAAGGCGGGGACGATCTGCCACATGATGAAGGTCAAAATACCGACCGCCACCATCACCACGACCACCGGATAGATCATCGCACCTTTGACTTTTCGCCGCAGGGCCTGGGCCCGTTCCTGAAACTCGGCCAGACGCCGCAGGATCACCTCCAACGCACCCCCCGCCTCACCGGCGCGGATCATGTTCACATAGAGACGATCGAACGCCTTGGGCGACTTGGACATCGACTCCGAGAGCGTCGATCCCGATTCGATCTCTTCGCAGACATCGAGCAGACTGTTCTGCAAACGGCCCGGCTTACATTGCCCTTCCAGAATCTTCAGACTACGGAGAATCGGGAGGCCGGCATCCTGCAAGATCGAAAGCTGCCGCGTGAAGGCCGTCAGCTGCTTGCTGCTGACACCGCCGATCGCGATCGAGTGACCTTTTTTGCGGGTCTTCGCAGTCTTCGTCTGGCTTTGCTTTTCTGTCTTGCGACTTTTTTTGATCGCGATCTTGGTGACGAAGTAGCCCATTTTGCGGATCGTCGCTTGGGCTTCCTCCTGATTTTCAGCATCGATGACGTCCCGGATCTCCTGTCCGGTAGCGTCCATCGCCTCAAAGTGAAAAGTCGGCATTACCCGCTCCTGTCACATCACGTGCCAGGCGTTCGACTTGCCAGTCAAACGAACCTGCAACCCTGTCCGTCGGCTTTGCCCTCCGCCCGCAATCATAACAAAAATCTGCCGATTAAGAAATATTTGCCCCCTGCAGACCTGAAAACCTCACAGATCGCCCGCAACCCCCCGCTTTGCCCGCCCCGCAATCGCACCCGCTAACCATCCAGGATGGTTTCCCGGATCACCTCCTCAATCGTGGTCAGGCCCTCATAGGCGCGCTCCAGGCCCGCCTCCCGCAGCGGCACCATCCCATTGCGACGGGCCGCATCCCGGAGCAGTGCGGTCGAGGCCCCCTCAATAATCAGATCCTGAATTTCATCGTTGACCGACAGCAGCTCGTACAACCCGACCCGCCCGCGATAGCCGGTGTTGTTGCAGTGGTCGCAACCCTTGCCCTTGTAAATCTGCTTGCCGACCACATCCTCCATCTTTATTTCCAATTCCGCCAGCATCTCGGGGGTGAGGTTTGTCTCCTCAATGCATTTACTGCAAATCCGCCGCACCAGCCTTTGGGCAAGAATTGCCTCCAGGGTGGCTGTGATCAAAAATGCAGGCACCCCCATATTTTTCAGGCGGGTAATCGTACTCGGGGCATCGTTCGTATGCAGCGTACTGAAGACGAGATGGCCCGTAAGCGAAGCCTGCACCGCAATCTCGGCCGTCTCCAGATCACGAATCTCGCCGACGAGGATTTTGTCCGGATCCTGACGCAGGATGGCCCGCAGACAGCCTGCAAATGTCACTCCAATCGACGGATCGATCGGACACTGAATAATTCCATCGATATCGTACTCGACGGGATCTTCCGTGGTAATCAGCTTGTCTTCTATCTTGTTGAGCTCTACCAAGGCGGCATAGAGGGTTGTCGTCTTGCCCGATCCCGTGGGGCCCGTAACCAGAATAATACCATTGGGCTTCGCGATTCGATCTCGAAAACCATCCAGGACCCGCGGATTAAGGCCCAGGTTGACGAGATCCAAATCGACATTCGACCGATCCAGGATTCGCAACACCACGCTCTCCCCGAACATGGTGGGAAGTACCGCGACCCTCAAATCGACCGGATGCCCACCTACCGACAATTCAATCCGACCATCCTGCGGAAGGCGTCGTTCGGCAATGTCCAGATTGGCCATCACCTTGATCCGAGTGGTAATCGCGAACGCCAGATGCCGCGGGGGCGGGACCATTTCGTAAAGAACCCCATCGGCCTTGACGCGGATCCGGAATTCATCCTCAAACGGCTCAAAATGTAGATCGCTGGCGCGGTCCTTGATCGCCAAGAGCAACACCATATTGAGGAGCTTGCGGACCGGAGCGCTGTCGGCAATCGCCTCCACACTGGTCAGATCGAGCGGGGCATCGCCCTGAAACGAATCGACCGCTCGGCTGAGTTCCTCATCTTCCTCCATACCCGCAACCAGCGTTTCAAAACTCTCACTCGAAGAGGCGTAGTAGCGATCCAGGGCAGTAATGATATTTTGTTCGGTGGCCACCACCGAACGAATGTCATACCCCAAAAAGGTCCGCAGTTCGTCTAGAATCGAAAGCTTCTGCGGGTCGCACATCGCAACGGTCAACGTACCTTCTTGAAAGGCAATCGGAATGATCCGATAAAGTTGCGCCATCGGTTCGGTGATATGGGAGAGCACCTCCGGTTGCAGCGCGATTTCCTCCAGTTTGACGCCCTGCAGGCCCATCTGCTCGGCGAGTGCCTCTGCAAGCTGACCATCGGTCACAAGATCCAGTTCGATCGCAAGCTGACCGATCATCTCATCGGGCCGCTCCTGCTGCTCGATCAGTAGTTTTTCGAGCTGCTCTTCATCGAGGAAACCGAGATCCACGAAGATTTGACCGAGTCGTCGGATTGCCATGATCTGCCGCTGTTCTTGAAGCCGGGTTCGGGATGAAACGTACTTGTGTGGAGACTTATTTAACCAATAAACCAAAACATTGGGCGGCAACATTGGGCGGCCGCTCCGCCGTTAATTCACAATTTCCTCTTCCTCCTCGAAAACACCGCGTTCGTGGTTTGAAATCCGTTGGGCCAGTTCCGCCGCATCGTTCGCCTTGCTGAGAACCTCCACTTTTTCACAGACTTCTTCCTGCCATAACTTGAAAAGAGCGTCATCCAGCAACTGCATGCCATGCTTGGTGCCGGTTTGAATCGAGGAATTCATGCGGAAGGTTTTGTTTTCCCGGATCAGGTTGCCGATCGCCGGGGTCATCACGCACATCTCGAAAGCAGCCACACGACCGCCGGCGATTTTCGGCAGTAACGCCTGGGAGAGGATGCCGATAATCGAGGTCGAGAGTTGGGTACGAATCTGCTCCTGCTGGTTGGTGGGGAACGCATCGATAATTCGATTGACGGTACCCTGGGCTCCGGTAGTATGCAGCGTCCCAAAAACGACATGTCCGGTTTCGGCTGCGGTGATCGCCGCCTCGATGGTCTCCAGGTCCCGCATTTCTCCCACCAGGATCACATCCGGATCCTGGCGCAGAGCCCGCCGGATCGCCTCGGCAAAATTAGGAACATCGATCCCCACTTCACGCTGGTTGATAGTCGACCGCTTGTGCTTGTGGGTAAATTCGATCGGATCTTCAATCGTGATAATGTGATGATCTTCGTTCTCGTTGATATAGTTAATCATGCTGGCCAGCGTCGTACTCTTACCCGAACCGGTGGGGCCGGTAACCAGGAACAGACCCCGTGGGCGTCTGCAGAGATGGGCACAGACGGGCGGCAGTCCAAGGTCGTCCATCGATTTCAGCTCACTCGGAATCTGGCGCAGCACCATCGCGACCTGTCCCTGTTGCTTAAAAACAGAGACCCGAAAACGAATATCTTCTCCAAAGGAAAAGCCAAAATCCGCACCCCCCACTTCCTGGAGTTCGTTCTGCCAGCGTTCGGGCGTAATGCTCTTCATCAGGCCAATCGTGTCTTCCGGTTCGAGAACTTTGGTCTCCAACTGGCGCAAGCGGCCATTGAGCCGTAACACCGGAGGCTGTCCCACCGTGAGATGCAGATCGCTTGCGCCCTGCTTGATCACCGCCTGCAACAATTTTTCGATCAGGATTGTCGCCACTTCAAAACTCCTCTCTTCGGATTCCCGCGACCGATCGCAGGCCAAGATTTTCACGTCTGCAATTATTATTCCTTTTTCGCCACGCGATAAACCTCATCCAGTGTTGTGATCCCCTTAAGAACCTTGCTGATTCCGTCCCAATACAGGGTATCGAGCCCCTCGCTGATCGCAGTCCTACGAATATCCTGGGTGGTCGCATTTTCAAAGGCCAGCTGTCGGATTTTCGGGGTCATCGACATCAGTTCATAAATGCCGATCCTGCCCCGGTATCCCGAATCCTGACAATTGCCACAACCCTTACCCTGAAAAAAAGTTGCCCCCTTGGCCATCTCTGGCGTGATCCCGGCCTCGTCCAGCACCGTCTGACTCGGCTCATAGGGCACTTTGCATTTGGTACAGACCACACGGACCAGACGCTGCGCCAGAATGGCCATGATGCTACTGGCCACCAGATAGTTGGCAACCCCCATGTCGACCAACCGCGTAATCGCACTCGGTGCGTCATTGGTGTGGAGCGTGCTGAAGACGAGGTGCCCCGTCAGAGATGCCTGAATACCCATCTCCGCAGTTTCCGAGTCTCGCATTTCACCCACGAGAATGATGTTGGGAGCCTGCCGTAAAACGGCGCGAATAATCCTCGCAAAATCAAGACCAATGTTGTGCTTGACTTCCACCTGATTGATTCCCGGCAAATAATATTCGACCGGGTCCTCGGCCGTGATGATTTTACGACTCGGAGAGTTCAATTCGTTCAAGGCAGCATAAAGCGTGGTCGTTTTTCCCGACCCCGTGGGGCCCGTCACCAGAAAGATCCCGTTAGGACGTTTAATCAGGTTAAAAAACGTTTGAAATGCTTTTTCACCCAACCCCAACTGTCGCACACCGATCTTGATGTTGTCTTTGTCCAGCAGTCGCATCACACAAGACTGCCCGTGATTCGTGGGCAACATGCTGACGCGCAAATCAAGTTCTTTCTCGCCGACGGTCACCTTGATCCGGCCGTCCTGTGTCCGTCGTCGCTCGGCAATATCCATCCGGGCCATAATTTTAAAACGCGATAACAAAGCCGCCAGCAAACGTCGTGGCGGACTGTCCCGTTCCACCATCATCCCGTCGATCCGATAACGGATCCGAACGCGATTCTCGAAAGGTTCGATGTGGATATCCGAAGCTCGCAATTGGACCGCTTCGTTAACAATCAGATGGGCCAGACGGACGATTGGCGCACTGCTCTCATCGATCGTATCTTCCGCATCACCGTCCATCGTATCGGTTTCGGTGAAGTCGATTGCGGTATCGGTAAAGTCTTGCAGCATGGAGTCGGCACTTTCGCCTTCTACCGCACCGTAATAGCTGTTAATTGCCTGGAGGATGTTCTCCCGCGAGGCAACCACAATCTCGATTTTGCGATTGAGAATAAAACGTAACTTGTCAAAGGCATCCAGATCGAGCGGGTCGCTGACAATCACCCGGAGACTGTCTTTATCTTCGGACATCGGTAGGATGACATTCTCACGGGCTACCGATTCGGGAACCAACTCAAGCACCGCCGGGGGAATCGTGACCTCATCGAGGTTGATAAAATCGAGATGGTGCTCCTTCGCAATCGCACGCATCACCTCGTCGCCGGTTGCATAGCCTAAACGCACGAGACAGTCGGTAACTTTCGTTCCCGACTCCTGTGCCAACCCCTCGGCCTCGGTGATTTGATCCGAGCTGACGACACCCTTGCGAAGGAGAATTTCAGTGAATGTTGCCATGCTTGTCGATCAACCAACTCCCCGCCATTGCAGATTCCGGCGGTGAGGGCTACCTCTCCAGATCGGTTTGTCCCGCGTGCAATTTATATCGGTCGCGAGCTACCCGATCGGCGCCCATGCACCAATGAAGGCAGCCTGTTCCGTACTAGCCCCTGCGCCCCGGCGCGGCACAAAACCCCGCCCCCCTCGCGACCCCACCGGAGTCGATCCACCACAGCCTCACGCCGCCGCGGCACAAAAGACATAAACCTTTTGTATATCTAGGCTAATAGGCGGCAAACTGTTCGTCAACCAGGAGCTCGCCGTGCGCAGAATCAAGGCAAAAAAAAACCGCATTTGTTGCAGTTGCAGCGATTAGCCCGCGACTGCCGGCGGAACCTGATCGACTTTTGCAGCAAGAATGAAATCGTTTTCTGAGAGCCCGCCAATGGCGTGTGTCCAAAGTTCCACCGACACGTTCCGGTAACCCTCGATGTGCAGATCGGGATGGTGACCATC
>JAUWIQ010000306.1 GCA_030605285.1 Planctomycetota bacterium | reverse complement strand
CCCAGGCAGCTTTCCCGCGCTGGAGGAGCTGCTCTGCGAATGATAAATTCTCGGGGAGCGAAAAATCGGTATCGGGTTCATGAAGGAATGCTTTCCAGTCGGTCTGTGCCGCCTCGACCGGTGGTGCTGTCGACCGATCCTGGGTCCTCCGGGCCGTATCGCGAAGCCGGTCGATTTTGTCGAAGCAGGCAATGAAATCCTGCTCGAGTGCCTGCCACTGGGGACTGTCTACCTTGAGATGAAAGGCATGCCGCAAAAAGTTGTCGGGCCCCGTGTTTTCATCGAGTCGCCGGATGAGATAGCCGATGGCGTGGATGAAATCCTCCTGGCGGCACGCCGGGGCATAAAGTAGTAAATTGTTGGCCAATTCAAACAGGGCCCGGCGCTGATGGTTGGCCATGCCCTCGAGCATTTCAAATTGGACGCAATCCAGACAGTTGTGCTCGTGCGCAATCACGAGGCCATAGGAGAGATCAAAAAGATTGTGAGAGGCAATGCCTAGGTTGACTGCGGCCGAGTTCGCCGGCTCGCATCCGTAGGCGACCATTCTTTTATAGTTGGCGTCGGTTTCCGCTTTGGTCTTAAAGGGAGCCTGGGGCCATCCTGAGTGGGATGCCACCACCCGCTCCATCTCCATATTGGCCCCTTTCACCAGTCGAATCGTCACCGCATCGCCCCCCCGGGAAACGCGCGCCCGCGCCCAGTCGGTTATTTTCTGTTGGATGAGAAATGCATCCGGGAGATATGCCTGCAGGGCAATTCCGGCCCGTACCTGACTGAGTCCCGGTCGATCGAGCGTCCGCATAAAGACTTCGGCCGTGATGCTCATGTCGCGATACGCTTCCATGTCGAGGTAGATGAATTTGGGAACCTCGCGACCGCCGGCGCGCGTGAATCGAAGTTTGTTTGCCCCCCGGAGCAATAATTCCATGCGATCGCAGAGAATCCGCACTGCATGTTTGCGGGCCAGCGGACGAATCTGGGAATAGAGGGTGGAGATTTTTACGGAAAGAGTCTCCAGTTCCGGAAGCTGAAGTGCCGCCAGGTACGCGGAGAGCCGCCGCTCCGCATCGCGTTCGCCGAGTAGTGCCTCGCCCAGTAAATTGACGTTCATCCGCACACCCTCACTGCGCCGATCCCGCAGGTGGTTCCTCAAAAGTTCCTCTTCTGCGGGTAAAATGACATTGGCCGTTTCATGATGCATCTTTTCTCTTACCAGCGGCACAGCGACCCCCGGCAGGTAGCTGCCAAAAGACTGGAAGCCTTTGAGCAGAGCGCGGTCCAGAGTACTGAAAAAACGCGGAATGCCCTGGACATCGAGGATGTGGATGAGTTGATCGACCGCACGGTTGGGCGCTTTGGCGCGAAAGGCCTGGTCGGTAATCTCGGTCAGTGTCGCTTTATCATGAGGGCTCTGAATCATGCGATCCAGTTCCGCCTGCTGCGCCTGTTCGTGAGGCGTTTGTAGTTCTGCCGCCCGCTGCTGCAACTGCCGCGCTACATAGAGTGCCTTTTGGACACAGACCGGTAGTTTGTTCTGAACCGCCGGCTCAAACTTCTCGAGCAACTCCAAAAAGTCAGCGGGAGTGGTTTGCGGATTGGAGTGCGACGGGTTCATCGGTGGTTCCTGAATGCCCGCGGGCGATTGTGCAATTGTAGCGCCGAGATGGCCGCAAATGCCAGCCAACTAAAACAAAGATCGCAAACCCTGGATATATCGGGGATAAAAATCGTAGCCTGCTCTGTCGCTGCCCCCGCAGGGCACGTATCATAGCGTAAGTTTTCGAGATCCGTATTCAATGCGTGGGCTGAACGATTGCCTGCGGAGCGAAAGCGGAGCCCCTGGCCCGGACGCAGAGAAATCATGGACTTCTCACAGCATTTCGTTGCGATATTCATCTCTCTGTTTGTGATTACCGATCCGTTTGGCAATGTCGGTATCTTTCTTAGCATTACCGACGGGGATGATGAGAGTTTTCGCCGCAAGCAGGCCTTCAAGGGGAGCCTTTATAGTTTTCTGTTGTTGTTTGTCTTTTTTGTGGGTGGGACATTCATCATGGCATTCTTTGGGATTACCCTCGATGCAATTCGTATCGGGGGCGGTCTGATTGTGGCCCGGATCGGCTTCGGCCTGCTCTCGCCGAAGGCGGCAAGTGACCCGGCCGACCCGGAACACAGTGAATCGAAACAGAAAAATGATATTTCTTTTTGCCCTCTCGCCCTGCCCTTGATTGCCGGGCCGGGTGCCTTGGCTGTGGTGATTGCCGCCTCAGCCAAGATCGAAAAGTTTTCCTGGAGTCCCTACATCGCAATCAGCCTGGCAATCCTTGCGACCAGCCTTTTTACCTGGATCTGCTTGCGATTCTCCGGCCAGTTGCTCCGTGTTCTGGGGGTTACCGGGATGAATGCGATTACGCGTGTGATGGGTTTTCTGTTGATCTGCATTGCGATTCAGATGATCATTTTCGGCATGGAAAACCTGCTTTATGAATGGGGTTTTATTTCGGAATCTGCCCGCGAGCACATCAAATCCATGACCAAACACTTTGCATTCTGAGTCGTAGGGCAAATGGGCCGTTCGCGCCGACGATGCGTAGCAGTCCTCTCCCGGGCAGCGACTCGGTTCCGCGGTTGTTTGATTTGACCTTCGCCTTGTGCATCCCGGGAAGATCAAGAAAGGCATCGTGCTCGATCCGTTTTCCAAAGCGCTGGCCGAGATTTATCCTCCGCAGCGGATGCTCCTGGGGCAAGCCGAGGTATTGCCCTATGAATCGGATGGTCTCACCGCCTTTCGCGCGCGGCCTCGCGGTGTCGTGCTGGTGGAATCGGCAGACGAAGTAATTCAAACTGTGAAAATCTGTCACGCGCACGATGTGGCGTTCGTCGCCCGCGGCAGTGGAACCAGCCTCTCCGGGGGGTCGGTTCCCATCGAGGACGGCTTGGTGATTGCGATGAACCGCATGAACCGCATTCTGGACTACTCGCCGAGTGCACGGACGATGGTCGTTGAACCGGGTGTCATCACAGCGCAAATATCGCAGCGCACCGCAGAGGATGGCCTCTACTACGCGCCCGATCCTTCGAGCGCGCCGGTCTGCACAATCGGCGGTAACGTGGCCTTCAATTCTGGAGGTGCCCACTGCTTGAAATATGGAATGACATCCAACCATGTCTTGGCACTCAAGGTGGTCCTCCCGGACGGCGAACTGGCAACCTGCGGTGGTGCCAGTCTGGAGGCGGTGGGTCCGGATTTGACCGGAATGTTTGTCGGTTCGGAGGGCCTGTTTGGGAGTGCGCTCGAGATTACGGTGCGGCTGCTGCCGCGGCCGGAAACATTTTATACGGTGATTGCCGCCTACGAGACCCTCGCCGGGGCAGGCAACGCCGTGGGGATGCTGGTGGCTTCAGGGCTCCTGCCCGGCGCGATTGAGATTATGGCTCGACTCACGATGGATGCGGCCCATGCCGCGGTCGGAGTCGATTATCCGGAGCAGGCCGAGGCGGTGCTGATCGTCGAACTCGAAGGGCCGAGCGAGGAGGTCGCAGAGGAAAAGCAGCAGCTTTTGCAACTTCTCAGTGACTCGGGCGCGTTTGAGATCAAGCCCGCAGCAGACGAAGCCGAGCGGATGATGAGCTGGAAGGGCCGGAAGAGCGCGTTTTCGGCCGCCGGTCGGCTGAGCCCCGATTTTATCGTCCAGGATGGTGTGGTTCCGCGTTCCCGCT
>JAUWIQ010000030.1 GCA_030605285.1 Planctomycetota bacterium | reverse complement strand
TTGTTAGAATGCCTCAAGAGGAAGGGATCAAAACGCGATTATGCTGACTTTGAAAATTGGTATCCAGACGGCAAATCTCCGTCAGAATTTCAAACAATCATTGCTGACGGCGGCTAAACTGGGAGCCGACGCGGTCGAAATCGACGCCCGCAATGAACTCCGCCCTGCGGTTCTCTCGCAAACCGGCTTGCGCCAATTCCGCAAAATGCTTGAGGACCTGAACCTGAAAGTCTGCGCGGTGGCATTCCCGACAAGGCGGGGTTACGACGATCTGGAAGATCTCGATCGACGCATCGCCGCAACCAAGGAAGCGATGAAAATGGCTTACGATCTTGGTGCCTCCGTGGTGGTGAACCAAATCGGGCGGATACCCGCTCCTCCGGATACCGAGAGTGAGAAAGCGGCAGAGAGTCGCTGGCAGTGCCTGTTGGACGTTTTGCGCGATCTGGGTCGTTTTGGAGACCGACACGGAGCACAGTTGGCTGCGGAAACAGGGACTGAATCGGGCAAAAAATTGGCGCAACTCCTCGCAGCAATCCCCGAGGCCTCCGTGGGTGCGACACTGAACCCCGGAAACCTGATCATCCACGATTTCTCACCCTCCGAGGCCGTGGCCGCATTGGGCGCGGCGATCCTCCATGTCCATGTGCAAGACGCCGTCCGCGACACGGCCAAAGGACGCGGAATCGAAGTCGCACTGGGTCGAGGATCTGCCGATTTTCCAGCCCTGCTTGGGGCACTCGAGGAGTACGATTACCGGGGATACCTGACGATTGAACGGCGAGAATCGCAAGATCCGATTTTCGAGATCGGCCAAGCTGTCCAGTATCTTCGCAATTTCTAAAGGGCTCCACGCGATACCTGTGGTAACCTGAGGGTCGCGATGATGATATAATTGGGTCGTTGCAAGCCCTGGGTGCCTTTGCGGCCGCTAAGAGTGAGGTCGCGCCCGTGGATCTCCTGCAGCAAATCTTTTGCCCAACCCATTGGCCCTGCTTTTTATCTGCTCGGTTCCGTCATGACACGCGTGGCAATTCTTGGTGCATCCGGCTATACCGCATTGGAACTGATCAAAATCCTGCTTCGCCACAGCGAGGTAGAGATTACGGTTGCGACGAGTCGGCAGGAAGAAGGTGTGTCGATCTCCGCGATCCATCCGTCTCTTGCCGGGCGACTCGATCTGGGCATGGAACATTTGCGACCCGACGAAATCGCAAAGCGGGCCGATTGCGTCTTCAGTTGCCTGCCACACGGAGTCATGGCCTCGCTCACGGGCGCATTGCTCGAGCAGAATTTACGCCTGGTCGACTTTTCCGCGGACTATCGACTTGACGATGCAGCCGTCTATGCCGAGTGGTATGGCAAAGACCATCCCGATCCGCAGCGACTCCCCGATGTCGTTTATGGATTACCCGAACTTTTTCGCGACCGCATTTGTCAAGCAAGTTTGGTGGCCAATCCGGGGTGTTATCCGACCTCCGCAATTTTGGCACTCGCGCCTTTGCTCTCCGCCAAGATCATCGCGACAGAGGATATCATCATCGACTCCAAGAGTGGCGTCTCCGGCGCGGGCAGAGATCCAAAATTAATGACCCACTATCCGGAATGTAATGAGAGCCTTTCCGCTTACAATATCGGGTGCCACCGCCACATCCCCGAAATCGAACTCATTCTTTCCAAAGCGGGGGGAGAGCCGGTCGAGGTAATTTTCACCCCCCACCTCGTGCCTATGGACCGCGGAATTTTGACGACGACCTACAGTCGTCCGCTCGCTACGGTGGAGGAAGCGGCACTCTTTGCGGAATACCGCAAGTTTTATCACGGACATCCTTTCGTCCGCGTGGTCGAGCATCTCCCGGCAACCAAGGATGCTGTCGGCACCAACTTTTGTGATCTCACGGTCCGTGTCGTCCGCAACCGGATACTGACCATCAGTTGCCTGGATAATTTGATCAAAGGCGCAGCAGGCGCAGCAGTGCAGAATTTTAATCTCATGTACGGCTACCCCGAAACAACGGGGTTTTAGCCACCGTAATTTCCGGCCTCCTTCGTAACAACGCGGGTTCTTGAGAGTATCGATTGCCATGCCTGTCAACACCGCCTCCCTGCAGCAGACACCTTGCGTTCCTGAGGGTTTTCATCTCAGCGGGATTCATTGTGGAATCAAGAGTGATCCAGACAAAGAAGATTTGACCCTAATCCTCTCCGATCGACCTGCAGTGGCAGCCGGTGTCTATACAGAAAATCTTGTTCGTGCGGCGCCGGTCGAACTGGACCAGTCTCGGACGCCGAGCAGCAAGATCCGTGCTACGGTGATCAATTCCGGCAATGCGAACGCCTGCACTGGAAGTCGCGGCCGAGAAGATGCCGAGAAAATGTGCCGACTCCTCGCAGAGAGTTGTGGCCTCGATGCCGATCAGGTGCTGGTGATGTCAACTGGCATCATTGGTTCCTACTTGCCGATGGAGGCAATCAGGGCAGGAATTTCGCTCGCTGCAAAACAACTCGCAAGTGACGAACGGGCACTGCTTTCAGCCGCCCGAGGGATGATGACCACCGACACCGTGCCGAAAATTGCCAGTTGTCGTCTCCCAGCAGGAGATCCCTCTGGCTTGTATACCATCACGGGCCTGGCAAAGGGCGCCGCCATGATTGGCCCCCGCATGGCGACGATGCTAGGGATCGTTCTCACCGACGCCGCGATCTCGCCCGCTTTAGCACAGCCGATGCTAGCAGAAATTGTCGAGGAGACCTTCAACTGCATCCATGTGGATGGACATATGAGTACCAACGATACGGTACTTCTACTTGCGAATGGAGCGGCTCGCGCAGACGTCTCCGCAGGCGACGCGCGGGCAGCCTTTCGAGAGGGTTTGTATGCGGTGTGCGCCGAGCTGGCTCGTAGTATTCCAGCCGATGGAGAGGGAGCTACCCATCTGATCACAATCACTGTCCGGGGATCTCGCGACGAATCCACAGCACGTACTATCGCGCGCACAATCGCCAACAGTCCCTTAGTCAAAACGGCCATTGCGGGAGCCGATCCCAATTGGGGCCGGATCGTCTCGGCCGCCGGTTACGCGGGGGTCCCCTTCGATCCAGCCCATATGGAACTAAAGCTTAATGGCTACCGACTCTTCAGTGCATCTTCTCCGGTTGACTTTCCAGCCGATGAGGTATCGCAATCGATCCGTGACAATCGTGAGGTTTCGATTGAATTAACCTTTGCAGAAGGTGCTGCCCAGGCCCGCTTCTGGACAACCGATCTCACGGCCGACTACGTGCGGCTCAACACCGACTACCCTACCTGAATTGAGAACTTATCGCAGATACGTAGAGCCTCTCGCATTGCAACGATGCAAAGCAGCCGCCGGAAGCCGAGGATCATTTCTGGCAGCCCCATCAGGAGCTGCGAATTCGCCAGTACGATGTCACCGAGGTGGCTACAAATTCTTAGAATTACACTAATCGGTCTATGTTGTTGGGCTCTTTCGGGCTAAAATCTTGTCAAGACTTGTGGCAGCGATGCCGAAACCAATCAGGCAAGGAGGCGGTGGATGAACCGGGATGAGGAACAACGCGAGCGACTAAGCGTTGCGATGATCTTGGTCGATGTGGATCAGGCGGTCAGCTCCTCACTGAAAAGTGTTCGTAAGATCGCCGACGAGATTGTTGTTGTTGACGCTAGCTCGAGTGTTGCTGCCCGCGCTGACGTGGCGCCACTGGCCACGCAAATCCTGGAAGTCTCCTGGCAGAACGATTTCTCGATCGTACGGAATACCTGCCTGGAAGCGACCAACGGAGATTGGATTTTATGGCTTGAAGCGGGAGAAACTCTCACGGAGCAGGCTGCCGATCAATTGCGGGCATTTGTCGATGGCTCTGCCGATTCCGGTAAGGCCTATCGCTTGCTCGTACAGACCCCCGCAGCAGCGGGTAGTTTTGCCGGTCTCCAGCTCGCCCAGCACCGCTTGATCCCCAGACACCAGGGCCTCCATTTCTGTGGCAGCGCTCGTGAGAATCTCGACTTGTCTGTGATCGCATGTGGCCTGGAAAGCGAAACCATTGACTTAGCGATTCTCCGCCCTGCTTTAGCGCATCAGCTTGAACTAAACCTGCAAAAGGCACGACGAATTCTTCGCATCTGTGAAGAAAAAATTCCAGGGTCGCCCACCGATGCGCGGTTGCACCTTGCCCGAGCCGAAGCACTGGCCGAATTAGGCGAATGGGACGAAGCCAGATCCTCGTTTCAGCAATCGCGGCAATATGCTGCGGCAGGTTCAACCGAAGCCTTGGAGTCCTGCTACGGGGAACTCGCCTCTTACGACAATGATCTCGCACTACGGGAACAGCAGCTCAACCTTTGCATTGAAGCACTCAAATCATTTCCGGTGGATGTGCAGTTGCTCTGCGCCATGGGTAATTATCTCCAGCAACAGCAGCGCATTGACTTGGCTGCAAGGGCCTACCAGACAGCGGTAGAGTATGGGCAAATCCATTATGGAACCTGGCATTTGATCGACATTGCAGATATTGCAACAACCTGCTTGAGTGTTACGCTGGAATTGCAGGATCAGGAAGAGCATGCCCGGGCAATCCTCGAAAACACACTGTTGGAGCGGCCTACTTCGACCCGGATGCGGCACCAGTTGATCGATCTCCACGTACGGCACGGGCGCAGAAAAGAAGCAATCGAACAAGCGGCACGCCTGCCCGCCGACTGGCCCCATCGCGAGGCGTTTACGAATGCGGTACGGGGAGCTTGCTTGGCGGGTGAACAAAACTGGCCAGGCGCTGAGGCCTATCTGCAAACCGCATTTGAGGCCGGTTGCCACGATGTGCTCTGCCTCCGCTGGCTAAGCCTGACCTACGCTGCCCTGGAGAATTTTGAGGCCGCTCAGGAGATTCTTGATCAATGGCAAGCCGTCGAACCGGACAGTCAAGAAATCCCGAAAATTACAGCAAGTATCCTGACCAGAAAATTCAACCACTCCGCCAGCCATGTGCCCACCGTGAGCGGCAGTGCGATCCCCACAACATTCCACCTGCACCAACCGGGGGCAGGGAACGACTCGCCTCCCCAGCCGAAATCTGCCACGGCAACGCTCGGGCGACAACCGGGCGACCGCTCGGAAACTTCTTGAGTGGCCCTCTCTCGGGCGGCTCGCGAGGAAGATCCGAAGTGCGGTTTCTTGTTGAAATCCAAAAAAACAGCAGAAAACAAGGAAAAACGGGTCGTGGCCGCATGCTCCCCAAGTCGCCTGCTCACCCCCAAATTTGAGCGGATGGCCCCCGATCTCTGCCCTCACTTTTTGCCCGCCACGGGGGTGATTGCTTGACAAACCGGCAACGGTATTCAAACTATTCTTTTCGTCAATTTTATTGTCGTCTTCGCACACCCCGCCGAGCCTTTGGTCTGGTTCTGCTTGCCGGTGCGGGGCGTTCGCAAGAAGTGCGAAATTGGCCAAATTGTTTGTGTTGGGGACGCCGTAAACAGCACACTTTTGCTGCTTTGAAACTGGAGAGGTATTTTAAAATGCAAAACACCACACTCAATTCACTATCATCACTTCTGCTAACAAAAAACCGGTCGGCGGGCATCGAGTTTCCACCATGCATTGAAGCACAAAACGGAACGTGGTGTGACCTCAATGTCGACGAAGATGAAAAAGACGATGATTTTGATGAAGATGATTTTGATGACGACTTCGATGACGACTTCGATGACGAAGAAGACGATGGGTATGGAGACTTTGATGGCACCATCGATCCGTTCAAAACGGACGACAAGGGCGTAGACAAAAAGAAGGATGATAAATTTGAAGACTAACGGACCAATCCGATAATTCTTTCGGCACACTGCACTTGGTCATTTTTCTGCCGCGATTGCTGCCCTCCAGTGCCTCAGGAAGAGTGTGCCGTTACCGGGCAGCTGTATGCGTCAGCCGCCGTCACGACAACCAACCGGTTGTCGGCTTGGAGCGTCATGTTTGAGCCTGTTGAAGGATCGGTCGATTTTCCTGCGTTGGAAACTCATATCGGGCGCTTTTGGAAAGAGAATAAGATCTACGAGAAGTCGCTCGAGAGACGTGAGGGGGCTAAACGATTTGTCTTTTACGAAGGACCTCCCACGGCCAACGGGATGCCCCACCCGGGCCATTGTCTGACCCGGGCCATCAAGGACCTTTATCCTCGCTATCGCACAATGCGCGGCGAACTCTGTGAGCGGAAAGCGGGCTGGGATACCCACGGACTTCCGGTGGAGGTGGAAGTCTGCAAAGAACTCGGGATCCACTCCAAGGAAGAGATCGAACGCTACGGAATCGAGCCTTTTATCCACAAGTGCCAGGAAAGTGTCTGGCGCTACATGCAGGAGTGGCAGCGTCTTACCGAGAGACTAGGTTTCTGGCTCCAGACCGAAGAAGCCTATGTCACCTATCACCAGAGTTATGTCGAGAGCGTCTGGTGGGCACTCAAAACACTTTTCGATCGGGGGCTCCTCTACCAGGGACACAAAATCGTTTGGTGGTGGCCACAGGGTGGGACCGCGCTCTCGAGTGGTGAGGTAGGCCAGGGTTACCGCGAAGTGGCCGACCCGAGTATCTACGTGCGGTTCCCGCTCATCGATGAAGCGGAGACCTCTCTGCTGGTTTGGACGACGACCCCCTGGACGTTGCCCAGCAACCAATTTGCAGCGGTCCATGCGGAGATCGAGTACGCGACGGTTCTTGACACCGAGGTCGGTGGCAAGCTGATCCTTGCAAAAAACCTTGTCGAGACGATCGGCGCGAAGCAGAAGCGGGAATTGAAGGTCGAATCGACTTATCTGGGCAGCGAACTCGTTGGCAGGCGGTACCAACCGCCCTTCGATTGCTACTCCGGGCAGCAAGTTCCGCATGGACCGCTTCTCGGTGAGTTCAGGGAGGATCTGAAAACAGGAGATCAAGACCACGTCGCCTGGCGTGTCGTCGCTGGCGACTTTGTCACAACCGAGAGTGGAACGGGCGTGGTCCATCAAGCGCCGGCATTCGGTGAGGTCGACTACGAAGTGCTTGTCGCCGAGCAGTCACGGTTCGTTGCAGACGAAGGCCCCGAACTCATCAACTGCGTCGGTCCCAACGGAAATTTTACCGAGGACGCACCGGAGTTTGTGCGCGGGCGGTGGGTCAAGGAGTGCGACAAAGACATCAGCCGGGACTTGAAATCGCGCGATTTGCTCTATCACCAGGAGCAGTACCTGCACGACTACCCTTTCTGCTGGCGGGCGGAAGAAGATCCCCTGATTCAATACCCGCGGAAAAGCTGGTTTATAAGCACGACGCGATTTAAAGAAAAAATGCTGGAAAACAACAGCCGTATTGGTTGGCTACCAGAACATATCCGAGACGGTCGCTTCGGAAATTTTCTGGAGTCGAACGTCGATTGGGCACTCTCCCGCGAACGCTATTGGGGGACTCCGTTGCCGATTTGGATTTGCGATCGATCCGGAAAAATGGAGGGCATCGGCAGCTACGAAGAATTGCTCGGCAAACCCGGCCTGACCGGGACCGAGGTTTGGGAGAAAGCAAAGCAGGCCCACCCGCAGCTCCCGGAGGATCTCAAGGTCCACAAGCCCTACATCGACGCGATGGAGTACGACTCGCCTTTCGATCCCGCAGGACGCATGCAGCGGGTCAGCGAGGTGATCGTCTGCTGGTTCGATTCCGGTGCGATGCCGTTTGCCCAGTGGGGTTATCCTCAAACCGGACAGGATCAGTTTCAACAGCAGTTTCCGGCGGATTTCATCAGCGAGGCGATTGATCAGACCCGCGGTTGGTTTTACAGTTTGCTGGCCATCAGTACTTTGCTCTTTGACGATGCGGATGGCGACAGCAAAGACGACTACCCATTTCCGCATCCCTTCCGCAATTGCATTGTGCTCGGATTGATGCTTGGCGAGGATGGGGGAAAAATGTCTAAAAGCAAGCGGAACTACCGTCAGCCAAGCGAAATTTTTGACAACCATGGTGCCGATGCGCTCCGCTGGTATTTTTTTGCCAACCAGCCGCCCTGGACATCGATTCGTTACAGCGAACAGGCGATCAAGGAAAGTATTCCTGAGTTTCTGTTGCGGCTCTGGAACGTCTACAGTTTCTTTGTCATCTATAGCAACATCGATGGTTTCGATCCTACGGATCATTTAACAAGCGATGTGGATGAGCTCGATTCTGTTCGGTTCGCAGAAGCTCCATCGTATCGCCCCGTGGCAGAGCGAAGTGAACTGGACCGCTGGATCCTCAGCGAGTTGCACCAGACCATAGGGAACGTCACCCGCACGATGGACCATTACGATAACTACGGTGCTTGCGGATACCTGACAAAATTTATAGATGGACTGAGCAACTGGTATGTACGGCGCAGTCGCGATCGCTTCTGGAGTGACGACAAAACTGCCACAGACAAAACGGATGCCTACTGGACACTCTACGAGTGCTTGCTCACCACCAGCAAGCTGGTGGCACCTTTCATCCCCTTTCTGGCAGATGCCATCTGGCGCAATCTAAGCGGACCCTTCGGGGACCGGGCCCCCGAAAGCGTGCACCTCTGTGACTATCCTGTGGTCGATCCCACACGGATCGATCAGATCTTGTCCGACCAAATGACCTTGATTCGCGAAATTACCTCGCTCGGGCGTAGCGCACGGATGAACGCCAAATTGAAAGTGCGGCAGCCACTCTCCAAAGTTGAGGTCATTCTGGTCGATCCAATGCAGCGACAGTGGCTCGAATCGCACTCCGATCTGATCCGTACCGAACTGAATGTCAAAGAAGTTGAGTTCACCGAAGACGCCACACGGTATATCAGCTATCAGGTACAACCCGATTTCAAGCGTCTCGGCCCGCGGGTCGGAAAGCGGATGCCGGAGGTCAAGCGGGCATTGCAGCAGGCCGATGGAGGCAAACTCCTGGCAACCCTTGAGACGGAAGGCAGATTCTGTCTGGAAATCGATTCCGAAATGCTCGAGTTTACCTCTGAGGATATTCAGGTTCGACTTCAAGCAAAGGAGGGTTGGGCGGCCGCAGAGGGAACGCACTGTGTCGTCGTCCTGGCTACCCAAATCACGGATGCGCTCCGCAGAGAAGGCTTGGTCCGTGATCTGGTGCGACTTGTTCAGGATCGACGCAAAGAACTCCATTGTGAATTCACCGACCGGATTCGTCTGGCGATCGTTACGGAGTCTCCGGATTTGCTGGAAGCGGTCAATGAAAATATAACTTACGTTAAAAAGGAAACGCTAAGCAGCGAGCTTGTTTTCAACCCTCTCGAATCCGCAGAACCTGCCTCGTTACAGGTTGGTGATCACGATTTTACACTCTATCTCACCGTGGAAACCTGATGAAGGTAGCTGTTTTGATCTCTGGGGGCGGTACGACACTGCGCAATTTTCTTGAAAAAAAATCTGCCGGTGAACTGGATATCGATTTTGATCTGGTAATCTCCAGCTGCCCCGATGCCGGGGGGCTCGCCTATGCGGCCGAGGCAGAGATCCCCACCAAGATAGTTCGTCGCGAAGCGTGCCGAACACCGGAACAATTTCGCGATGAAATCTTTGCGCCGTGCCGTGACGCCGAGGTCGATTTTGTCCTCATGGGTGGCTTTCTAAAGCACGTTCTGATCCCAACCGACTTTACCGACCGGGTCCTCAATATTCATCCGGCATTGATTCCCGCCTGCTCCGGGAAGGGCTATTACGGTCTCCGCGTCCATCAAGCGGTACTCGCATCCGAGGCGAAAGTCAGCGGATGCACGGTCCACTTCGTGGATGACGAGTACGACCACGGCCCCATTCTGCTGCAACGCGTGGTGCCGGTTGCAGAGGGAGATACGCCCGAATCCCTCGCTAAGCGTGTCTTCGCTGCAGAATGTGAGGCTTATCCCGAAGCACTCCGCTTGCTTCAAGCCGGAGAGGTTCGCATCGCGGGTCGGCAAATCATGCGATAACCAAGCGATTGATAAAATTCTCCTGCTTCACGCCAATCCCGATGGGTCTCCAGATGAATTTGGCGAAACCCTGCATCCCAGCAGGACCGTTCCAGGTGCGCCATCAGGAGCCGGGCCACCCCCAATCGTCGCCAACCGGGAAGTACAGCCAACCATTGAATGGTTGGAAACGACCCGTTGCGTCCCACGCGGAACCCCAACGTCACCGTCCCGACCACCTGGGAATCCCCGATCGTCTCGGTAAACCACATTCGTTGCGCTTTCCACCAGGACTGCTGCAGGATCCGGCGCTCGCATTCGGCGGGGCTCCAGCGACGAACTGGTGGCCGGGCGGCTGCGAACGCAGCAGTGATCAAGTCGGCCCAAACGGGG